>NZ_JBYCKU010000028.1:0-66372 GCF_057473545.1 Acidithiobacillus sp. TH-A67 | reverse complement strand
CGCTTCTGGGAAGCTGAGCTTCCCTTGCGCCTGCTCAACGCGTGTATGGACCACAGACCCGTCCGGCTGCTGGCTGAGAAAGGTTAAGAGGCATGTCATAATTTGACCCTTTTTTCCTCCCGGCCCAGGGCCGCGAGAAGGTCTACGATTTCTTCGTCCGGCAGTGGGCGGCGATTATCATAATCGGTATAGAAAGGAATGCTGCCGACGACCACATCGCGCGATAACCAACTCTTTTCCTTACTCAACATTCCTTTTTTTTGCACCGGAACGCCATGATTCTCCAGGGTTCCCGGGTCATAGGACAATTTCAGCTCGTCCGCCACACCGATACCCTCCTTCGTTACGGACAGGAAAATGACGCGGACAAACTCTATGGCGACGCCGGGAGCGGCCTCCCGCAAGATCTGATTGATCAGCAGATTCCGTTCCTCATCATTAAACACATAAGAAGTCGCGCCCGGAAACCTTCCGATGTCCTGAAAGATGGCGATGGCGATTTTCTCGAATGTCGAATCATCCTGGATGGCGAGCAGGGTGTACTGTACTGGACACGGCTGTCGATCATTACCGGCAAAGGCTCTGGGGACATAAAGCGCCGGCTCAAAGATCGCGCGGTAGCTGGGGGTACGGGATGGTGTTTCTTCCGGCATGACGATTCTCCTTGGCTCAGGAACGGGACGAAGGGGACTGGAGCCAGTGATAGTGCTCCAGCACGGCAGGGACATAGGCCTGCGTCTGTGGATACGGTGGAATACCACGATAGTGTTCCACGGCCTGGGGACCCGCGTTATAGGCGGCCAGCGCAAAGACCGGGTTGTTATGAAATTCCCGCAGCAGCATCGCCAGGTACTGGCACCCCCGAGAAGATTCTGACGGGGATTCCAGGGATTGCGGACCCCGAGCGTTGTCGCGGTCCCCGGCATCAGTTGCATGAGTCCCATGGCCCCCTTTGGCGAGCGCGCCGCGGGATCGCCACCACTCTCCTGCATCATGACCGCGGCCAGCAACGATGCCGGCACTCCGGAGACGCGCGCGGCAACATCGAGATCGCGGACCAGGTGCCGGACCGGATGCCGATGCCAGACGGCTTGCAGGACAGGGGCCTGGCGGGTGGTGCCGCGCAACTCCTGGGCCAGAATCCAGGCGCCTGCGGCGATATTCCACTGGGGGATGGTTTTCACCTCGGCCGGGCGAAAGCCCGCCCGGGCAAGGCGCGACAGCCAGACCGGCGGGATACCCATGGGACCGATCCCGACCGGGTGACGCGAAACGGCCTGCAGATCGGCCAAAATCGCCCGCTGTGGCACCCGATAGGCGCACGATACCCGTTGTATGGTCTCCGGGAGAGACAGCGTCTGTAGGTCCATCATATGCGAAAATCGCCATCCATACCTGCGCCTGCGTAGCTGACATCACAGACCGCGAACTCGACCGGCGACAACCACAGTTTCACACCCATTCTTCGGCAGGCTTCGGTCGCTTCCGGGGTCGCCTCTTCCGCCACGATGAGCCAAGGGGCACAACGCATCAGATTTTCCAGGCTTTCGGTGTCGAGGTTCTTTGTACCAACCGGTGGAAACATAATTTCTCCTTGGAATCCCCACTTTCCTGGGCTATTCGGTCACTCTGTATCCTTGAGAAGCCGAAAACGATTCTTCTTTCTTTGGCGGCTCTTCTGAGATGTGGCCGCTAAATACGGCAGCCAGATCGGATCCTGTCAACTCCTGTAGGTGCTTGTACATACCAATCGGCGGAGCCCCAACGAGCCGACACTGGACACTGGCTGGTGTCGAGGGGCTTTCTGTTGCAGACAGGGACGCATGCGGAACGGAAATCATGCCAACCACCATGCCATCATCATGTAACGCCCATGCGGCCAAGGGATATACGATTTTCCCCTTGTCGTCATGCGTTGGACCCACAAAAAACCAATCGGTTACTGGTACAATTTGTATGATCACGAAATACCTCCCATACGTACGTCGTTCGGTTAGAAAGATGCGGCCCACCCGCATCCCTACTTCAAGCTTTTCATACGGACGGAAACCACGGCCGGAATCGCCGACATGCCCGCCGCGAGGTGCGTGCGCGCATAGCTCAGACAAAGGCGCTCCGGCGTCGTGATCCGATGGGTGCCACGCTCTTTGAGCAGACGCACCGGATAGCACAGCTCGGGCCGGTCGTCCGGGCCGGACACGGCGACGGGGCCGACCATCCGCAAGGATACCGACCCGCCTTTGGCAATCCACTGCCGAATGCCAAACTGCGCCAGAGTCCTGGCATAACTCCTCCGTCCCGACGGTGCCATGGCCAGGCCGTTGAGGTGGACCCGCTGATGATAGGTCATGAGCGCCCGGGCAGGCTCGGCGGCGTTGCCCGGAAAGGTGAACAGTGCCTTTTCCGCCGTGTGTCCACGCCCCTGCGCCAGAGGACCTGCGACCAGCTCTTTCACCGTAACCGGCGGAATCGCTCCCCACGCGTTTCCGACCGCCACCAACAGCAACGCCATGCCCACTCCGACTGTCCTGCCTTTCTGCCGCATATGGTTCTCCATGTTCAAATGGGTAAGGTCAACCCAAAGGTACTGCCAATCGCCTGCGCCGTGGCCACGCATACCGTGGCCAGGCCACCACCGAGAATATGGATCACGCCCTTTTTGGCGCTGACCCCCTGCCCTGCCGTACCGTTGCCGACCTCCCGAAGAATCATGAGACCGCGGACGATGGCAATCCAGCCCACCACCTGAATGAAATACTCGATGGCCTCGACGCCGATGCTCATGTCCTGGCCACCCGGCCCAGTATAGGCCAACTGCTGCAGGCTTCCATGCGCACCCGAGAACAGGGTGTTTTCGACGTGCCAGCCAAAGGTCGGAATGGCAATGAGGCACGCCCCCAGCAGAATCTGGGAGATGACCGACTCCTTGGTGATGCGCGAGTCATACAGCGAATTGCGACCGCGCCACAGACCGTGTCCGACATAGAAGAATCCCAGGAGATAAGAAAAATCCTGCAACAGAATCAAGACATCGGGGAGCTGTGCCCGCAGGCTTTCAATCATCTGGATCGCGGTGATCATCCTCTCTCCCTCCGGTTAAAAGCCGAGCCAGCCCGCCGAGGTTTTCACTCCCTGGGGCGCGATGGCGAGGATCTGCAGGCCCGGAAGATGTTCTCCCGCCCGGGCGATCACGGTTTCTCCGGCGGGATTGGTGAGCCAGGCCTGCGTCCCGCCGATGGACTGCAGATGATAGCCGACCAGCTGGCGATGGAAGGTCCAGGTCGGAGGGGTTCCAGCGGCATGGGAGGCGGCCAGCGCATCCAGCCGAACCCGCGTGCGGCGGGCCTCCACGAGCTGCGCCTGGCGCAGGTTGGCCAGTGCTGTGGAGAGCTCCTGGACTTCCTGCTGCAGGACCTGGATGTCCCCCTGCAGGGTATGCAGATTCTTGCGCACGACGACACCAGGCAGACGCCCCGGTGTCGGTGACGCGACCGGTGTCGGATTGGCGGCCTGCCCGGCGAAACTCTCACCCAGAGGGATCGAGGCCGGTGCCACCGGGGTGGCGGCAGCCGGTGAGGTCGTCGCGGTCGGCTCCGGATGGCCTGTCGCACCGGCCGGGGCGGCGGAGGGGGCAGCGAATCCCGCGGACGGCGTTGGGTGACCCGCTTTTCCGGTCTCCCCTCCGAACAGATGCCAGGCCACCATACCACCGATCACCACAACGACCGCAGCGGTGATGACGTTCATTTTCTGGTCTTCCCAGGTCATAGCCATTGCCGGTTTCCTCTCATTTCTGCCAATTCATGATGGTTAAAAAGCGTTCGATGGTTTGTTCCAGATACTGCGCCTGGGTGCTGGAGATCCCGAATTGCCTCCGGGCGTCTTCCCGGCTGTACCCCAGGTAGCGCGCCCGCAACCAATCGCCGGCTACCGCCCCTTTCTGTTTTCGCAACAGGCGCTCGAGTCTCGGCATATCCCGCTCGAGATCGTCCCGCTCGCCCGCCTCCAAATCGGCTGCCACCCGTTCGGCGAGGACCTCTTCCAGCACGTCCGAACCGGCGTTTCCCTCGCTCTGCACCTTCATCTGCTGTCCCATGGAGCGGACCTGCCAGTTGAGGGTGTTGTAAATCTGCGTACCCACACAACAGGTCGGGGTATCCTCCAGCGGTTGCGGGCGATCCAGAAGGTGCAAACAGGCCACCGAGAAATTCTGCGCCAGATCATCGTGCGCGGTCCGGTAAAACGGATGGGTCGTACGCAACGCGCGCAGCTCACTGTGGACGTACAGGGCACAGGCATCGATGAACGCCATCACCCGCGATTGCGCTGCACCGCATGCTCCTCGCCGTTCGGCAACGGCTTCCTGATACAGGATGGCGATCCGTTTGCGGACTTCGGACGGCGGTAGATCGACGCACGGCAGTGCGGCGCATTCCTCTGCCCTTACGGGACTCTTCCCTCCCGAATCCTCCTCTCTCACGAGTGCAGCGATCCTCCCCATCGTCAGGAATTCGGCTTTTCCTCAACGGGCTTCATGAACAAGATCCCCACGCCGGTACCCGCGGTGACATGCACGGTCGGTGGCGTGTCGAACCGCTTTTCCATGATCGGCGCTAGGACCGTTCCGACATTGCCGATGGCAGACGCCGCAATCTGCCCGTTCGACAGTTGTTGCGACACCACACCCACGCCGCTTCCCGTCAGATAGGTGTCGGTATTCGCGTACTGCAACGCATTGGTCACGCCTTCCAGCAATGAGGCGCCAATGAGCCAGCCGTAGCGATACAGAACGTGATAATTGGTATAGGTCGACAAGGCCGTCCGGGCGGTATCCGTGGTGATGGCCACGGCCTGGATCGGATAACTCTGGTGGTGCAGAGTCATTTCGTTGAATTCGACCACCACCCGCCCGGCATGGCGTACATATCCGCCGAGGAGCTTGGCGCCGGAGAAACGCCCATCCTCGATGGTCGCCATCACCGGGCCGGGCTCCGTGGATTTGATGGAGGTATCGAGTACGGCAAAGCTGATATGCCCGGGTTGCGCCAGAATCACCGGCTGCGGTCTCGGCATCCGGGAAGAGGCGGTGCTCGTAGTGACCGCCGTGGCCGTCGAGGGCGACGGGAACTGTCCTAGAATGGGCGTATCGGTCGCGCGGGTCGCAGCGGCGACGGGCGTCATCCCTTTGGTGATCGTCCGGATTTCCCGGGCCAGCGCCCCCTGATCGCCATATGGCGCATAGCCGCCCTGCTGAACCACCGGCTGCGGATGCGGCGCCGGGGCTTTTTGCAGCTTTTTGAGGGCGGGTGCGGGACGAATGGGCTGCAATTGCCCCATGGGCGGCACGTAGCTGCCACCTGTGGATTCGGCCGCCTGCGCTTGCCGGTCGTTGTCCGCCTGCGCCGCCTGCGCATAGGGCGCGGTTTCCGATCCTCCCGGCATGCCGACGTGTTGAGGCGCTGTCGGAGCCTGATCTTCTGGCGGCGGCGCGTGCGGTCCGGACTGACTCAGGACATCGACCAGACCGATCGCCAACACCACCGCAGCCACCGCCCCCACGATCACCAGCGGCCGACGGGGACCATTCCACGCTTCCCGGGTCAGACTCGCCAATCCGCGGCGGGATCCCGGTGCCGGATCGCGGGGCGGTGGCGCGGAGCCCGCGGGGTCGGCGCCGGTACGGTTCGATCCCGGAGCGTCTGACGCCGGGGATCCGGTCTCCGCTCCAGGACTGGTGGGCTCTTGCCGTTCATCCATGATGCCGCTCCTCCCAACGATACCGCTGCATTTGCACGAGTTCCGGCACGCCAGCATGCGAGAGGGTGACCACGCGCACATTCGGCAGCACCCATGCCTGTATGCCTGCCGGACCCTGCATCGTCGCAATCCACGCGGGGGACAAGACCGTGGCCGGTGCCCGCAACAGGAGCCGCGGGCCGCGCGGACCCTCCCAGGTCCAGGCCTGTACCCGCGCCGGATCTCCCAGAACATGCAGGGCCTTGGCCCCTGCCGGTGCCACCCCCTGCACGAGCGTCAGCAACACATTGGTGTAATCGGCACCACCCTGCATGCCGCCGGTTGGTGTCGGCAATCCCGGCTCCGCCGCATTGATGCGCAGGCGCACGGCATAGTCCACCACGCCGCCGCCCTGCGGGCCGCTGGCACCCGGATTGAGGGCTACCATCAGCGGCACTGCCTCCCCCTTGAGATACAGCGCCAGATCACTCTGGGCATAGGGCTGGAGATCCGATATCGCGGCGCTGTTGCCGGCGACCGATACGGAAAAGGCCTTGGGATTCCCGATCGACTCCCGGACAATCGGCCACGGTCGGCCATACGCATCCACGACATTCAGCGTCGATACGAAACCGCTCTGCACCGAAATGGAGGGCGGATTGCCCACGCCCAGGCGCGCGTTGATCGTCTCCATGCGGGGGGTGGCCGGGGACAGTGGCGCTTCCTCGGCCTGGCGATTGGCGTTGATGGCTTCCCGCAGATTCGCAATCTGGGCCGGCGTCAGAGGCATCGCCGCATCGCGGTCCTCCTCATAGGCTTTCGACTCCGGCAAGGCCGGGAGCCCGGAGCTTGTCGTCGTCGCGGTGGTCGCCGCAGGCTCGTCGGTCGGCGTCGATGACGATGGCTTCGACGATACCGACTGAGAACTCGGCGTCTGTTGTACGGTTTGCTCCGCGCTGGCGGACTCCGGCGGCGGCGCAATCGGTTGCACACCCGGATGCGGCACCATCGATTCCGGTTGCCCGGTCAGGATCTTTACCGCTCCCATCGACGGCAGCACCCATGCCGCCAGAAGGATCCCCACTGCCCAAACAGGCCGTTTCTTCATGCTCTCTCCTTATCCAGCCGTCTGCGGCATGGGGCCAAAAACCACGCTGTCGACCGCCCAGCCTCGGGGAACCTGGATATTGTTCTGGCGCACCAGAATCAGGGTTGCCAGGTGCGCTTCGCTGTTTTGGTATCCGGCCCCCTGGTAGTACACCTTGACCGGAACCTGGATCTTCCAGGCGTAGGTGGTGGTACCGGTCAGAATGCCTTTTTGCACGACGACCGGCGCCCCGGTGATGGCAATGGACAGGATCAGCCGCTGGCGTTCGAGGGTTTTCATGTTGCCGCTGGCAAATAACGCATTCCGATAGGCGGTAAAGCCCGCAGGCGTGAACCACTTGGACGCCTGCTCGATGCGCATGCGGTAGTCGGAGAAGTTCATGTTGAAGCCGGATTCCAGCGCCTCTACCGCCCCCGTCAGAATCTCGCTTTCGGTAAGCATCGGCTGGGTGACCGGGACCGCACGCACCAATTGGCCATGAATCGCCTCGAAATACCGGGTCGGGATGGGCCGGTTGGCCAGCTCATAATCGGTGATTGCCAGGATTCCCGCTACCACCCATCCCCCAACGCCAACCAGCACCAATACCCGAAAGGTGTTGGCCCACAGCGCGCGGCGAATGACGATCTGCTCATGCGCAGGTGGCTCCGGATGATCCGCCGCTACAGAAGAGTTTTCAGTGCTCATGGGCAAGTTTTCCGCGATCGGGAACCGTCACCAATGGGGTTACGATGCCATGTTCTTCCTGTACAAAGGGAACCGGCTCCGCGGTCTCCCAAAGACTGAGGTAGGCAGCCAGCACTGCCAGCAGAAATGCTGCCAGCCAGCCTGACCAGAACCACCATCTCGCCATCCGTTGCAGGGTATGCCAGGCCTCGACCTCCAGAGGGTCTCCACGCAGCACGGAGCTGCGTTGTCGCAATTGCGTGAGCGTCCAACGGGGTACCTTGGCTTGCGGGGCTTTGGTGACTGGTTTTGCGGTCATGCAACGTCCTTTTTGCGGTCTTTCATCGTTGCTTGTATTTCTTCACAACCTTTTTGCTTTGCGCAATTCTTCCGGCGGTGTTGCTGGCCGCAACGATGTCGCAAAACCAAAGGCCACCGACGGCAACCGCGTCTTCGGAAAATCCCGCAGAGACAACGTGATCTCCCGGAATTCCTCCCCTTCGTCGGCAGCCCACAGGGCCTCGTCCTCTTCGATCCGGATGGCGGCAGTGGCACAGAGCTGTTCCACCAGCTGACGCATCGCCCTCGGCGTCTGACAACGGGCGATGACTTGTTCCTGCACCTCCCGCGGCAAATCGGCGTCAAATAGCCCACCCCAGGGACGATCCTCCAGTACCCTGGCATATAGACGAGGGAGAATTTGCCGCCGCTGCTCCGCTGACGGAGTGGGAACCTCCTGTACCTGCAGCCGAGAGAGGATCGGGTCAGCGATCCCCTCCAGACGGTTTGCCGTCGCTATCCAGTTGATCTGCGACGCATCGAGAGGCAATGGGAAATACTCATCCCGAAACCCTCTCGCGGTACCAGGCTCGAGCAGGTCATACAGCGGTCCCAGGGGATCGTGGCGCCCATCGATCGCTGCTGCCTTGTCGATTTCGTCCAGAAGCAGTATCTGATTGGCCGCCATACCCACGTCGATCAGCTGCGAAAACACCAGTCCGGGCTTGGCATCCGCCCATGCGGAGTGCATCCCGGACAAGATGAATCCCGCGGTCAAGGTCGCCATCGAAATGGCCCGATACGGCAGGCTCAGGATCTCCGCCAAACGCCTGACATAGTGGGTCTTGCCGATTCCCGGATCGCCCAGCAACAGCATCGGGGGTATCTGGAGCTGGCTGCGCGAATGCCGCGCCAGTTCGTAACACTGTCCGATCCGCGTCGTCACCTCGGCAAAGTGCGGAAAGTCTTCCTCCAGCGACTTGCCGATGATCGACCAGGACGCTTCCTTCGCCCCGATCAGAAAGCGCATGGGCGACGTCTGCTGCAGCCTCCTGGCCAGATACAGAATCCGTCGCTGATCCGCCGCTATCGCATTCTCCTCCAGGCCCTTCGGTATCAGCTCGTCCACGAGGTTCGGAATGCCCTCCGTCCGGTACAGCCGAATCGGCGGAATGCAAAGAGAAATTGCCATGACACGTCTCCCGGTGTTGTCCATCCACCGGATAACGTACTATATACATTGTTTCATGGCAAGACTTCCGGTAGAAATCCGATCTTCGACAACTGCTCCGCCCCGTCGCCAGGACCATCAGGGACTCCTGCAGACGATCCCAGATCGGCTCCCCCAGCAGGTTGCGCAAACGGCCAGGCCGGCCATTGCTCAGGATCACCGTGGGAAGCTGCTCCTGGTAGCGCAGATCGATCAGCGCAAACACCAGTTGCCGGGTATTGTCCGACCACGACACCTTGTCGATCTCATCGATGACCAGCAACGGCAGCTGGGCATAGCGCGCCAGGACCTCTTCCGTCTTCTCTGGCGAACCGGGTTTCCAACAGGCGCGCAGCTCTGCCAGGAAGCGGCGCAGGCTCACCAACACCGACTTGTGCCCCTGCCGCGTATGGCTTTCGCAGATCGCGTGTCCCAGGTGCGTCTTGCCGGTGCCCACCGGCCCATACAGCCACACGTTCAGCGGCAATTCGACAGACTCGCAGGCTGCCAGGAGACGCGCTGACACCGATTGCGCACCGGTCGCTGCGCAGGCGTCCAGATGTGCCTGTCGATAACGCTTGGGAACCCGCTCCCGGCGCTCCCGTTCCAGCTCGTCGGCAACACAATGCGGGCAACGACGGTGCAGCGTGCGCAGGCGTCCATCCGTCCTGCGCTCCGCTGCCAGATAGCGGCCGTGCTGTTCACAGGTCCGGTATTCCCGGAAATCCTCCGTTGAGGTGCTGGCATGTGGGCTCATTTCCGGCCTCCCTTGCCACCAAATTCGTCGGCAATGATCTGCTGGAATCTGGCGACCAGTTCCGGTGCCCTCTGCCGCAGGCCGGGAGAGATCTGCACGGAGAATCCACTGCGCTCGTCGTAACCCAGCGTTTCAAGATCCGGCAACAACCCGTCCTGCACGGATCGCGGTGGCGGGGTCTTCCGTGGCGCCTCTTCCCGGATCGCCTGGCGAATACTGCGGCGAAGCAGATTCGACGAAGCGGATTTCTCCTCGCGCGCGGGCGCGCTGTTGGTATTTATTATATTTTTATTACTGGATATCGGAGTAAACGGATTATTGTTGTCGGCTTGCTCCGCCAACCCCCTGTCCAACCCCTGCCGGATTCCTGCGGGGAGTGGATGAATTTCTCCGGAAATTCCAGTGGTTAGCGGAATCCCCTGGCTGTCGGCTTGCTCCGCCCTCCCCCTGTCCAACCCCTGCTCACTTGTTTCCGTGACAAAAGCGCCGGTGGTCGCCTCTCGCCGCTGGTATTGGGCGAGAGAGACACAGTTCTGTGTTTCCTCCAGCGTTTGGGCAATCTCCCTGGCATAGACAGGATCCTGCAGTTTCTGCATCTGGGCGGCATCGGAATGGGCCAGGGGGAGCACAAACTGCAAGTGGTCGTTCTCCCGGTCGGTACAAAACGCCAACAGACCCTGCTTGACCATGCGACCGACCAGCCGCCGGGTCTGGGAGATCGTCGGGGTGACCGCGCGCCGTCCAGGTCCACCATCGCGATGGATCCATTCGGCCAGTTCGCCCCAGGTGATCCGCCGCTTGGGACCGCCAACGATCCCGGTCGCAAAATCCATGCGCCGGCGGAGTTTCAGATACAGGCTGGTCGCTTCCAGAGGACAGAGATCCAACGCATCACATTCTTCGTCATCGACAAAGGTCCGCATCTCATCGTCCTCCCCAAACCAGCCAACGGGGGGAAACCGCAACAGCTCGGAAGCCATTTGCATTCCTCGCAAAAATGGACATATAATTACCTCAGACTTTTGTTGTAAGGCCAACCTGGGCGGGTTGGCTTTTTTTTTTGCCCCGAGCCAGGCTGACTACGAGGCAACGCTTCGGCCCGTCGAGTGCCGGGCCTTATTTTTCTTGTAACACACAAAAACCTTTTTATTTCTGTTGGTTATGATCGATGTTCCGGGGAAAGAAAAAAGGTTTTCCGGGCCGTCACCGCTGCGGGTGAGGCTCCCGGAGCAGGTCGATCTCACACGACCCCAGGACGATCAACACCTTCCGGTGCCCCGTATGCGGTTGCCAATGCCACCGGGCAGGCGTGCCGGAGGAAAGCCCGCAAGCACTACCCAGATAGTCAGAGGCCTGCCGCACCACGCCGCCTCTGCCCCTCACCAGCACACGCCCACTGGGAGCGCGCAGCGCCCAGTCCCCGGGCGTTCCCCGCAGATTCCCCGTCAGCACTGGTAAAACCCAGCCGCGATCAGAGAGCGACAACGCCCGGTACTCGTGCGGCGACTCCCGAAGCAAAAGCCACCAAAGGCCAAAGCCCAACAGCAGGATTCCAACGAGCAGGAACCCCGCCCTTTTGCCAAGCCGGAAAAACCTTTTTTGTTTGCTGGAAATGGTAAAAATTGCAGTATCCCCTGGGTTCACATCGGAATGATGTTCACAGAAGACCGTTTTTGTTTACAAATAACCAAAGAAGGACTATTTTATTTTCAGATTTTCTATAGTTTATTTATCACTTTACGGAATCACCATTATGCGACATATATCGCCAGATTGCTGCTCCTCTACGCGCTAATACGCTCCGCTTCCGACGGCCGATTGATCAGGCTGTCCCGACTCATCGCGCAATGCACACAGAAACCCGTGCGCATTCCCTGTGGAAACACATACAACTGTTCAGGGAAAGCACAAAGTTGTTGCTTGATGACAAAGTTCAGGTAGTGCTCAATAGTGCTTGGCGACAGGTCCGCCACCTCCCGCACCCGCGCTTGTAGCCACAGACGAGCCTTATCCTTGCCGGCGTGCAGCTCTACCAGACGTTGAAATAATCCAGTGCCCAAAGAGAGAGACAGAGCCAAACCTGCAGACTCCCCCCGATATTCCAGAAATACATGGGACTGCTCTGCTTCCGCGACCGCATCCAAGGTTGCCTCTCGCAGTTCGTAAGACAATAATAACTTTCCCATGTCTCAACCCAGCTCTCATTTTATCTCGTCTTCTTCAAGTGTAGCACCAAATCAGGAGAACGTGCTGGCCGTTGAGAAAGAGAAATGCTTTCTGTCCCATGGCGTAAGCCAGACGATTGGCGCGCTGAAAGGTCAACCCTGGCACCCAGAAATGTCGTTCCCACCAGGCATCGGTCCCACCCCACATGGCCTGATAATATTGGCCTCCGAGCTTGCGCAACAAGCGTTGATCGCGTTTGCGATTGCGATATTCTGACTGCCAGCGTGAACCCGGATTCCAGGCGCCGAGTACAGCACCGTGCAGACGTGTGGGAGCACCAATCACGAATTCGACTTTTGAGTTTTCCACTCTGTAACGGGATCTTGTATAGGCTTCTTGCAGTTCCGGTGAAACTAGAACAGCGGGAAGGGTTCGCTGCTTTCGCTGCTGACGACGGCGACGTTCGGTCTCTTGTGTGTTACATACCTTGCCAGAAGCGCGAAGTCGCAGGTTGAACTTTCGGTAGATCAAAGCGCTAGACCGGAACCTGCAACTTCTCGTAGCGCTTCCGTTCCTGCTGAAACAACCCTGCCGGCATGAAGAATGCCAAGAGCAGGCTGGGAATCGCGGCAGCAAAACTGAGTAGGAAAAAGTGAAAATAACCCAGGTCTCGCACCAGGAAACCGCTGAAACTGCCCGCTACGGTAGCGGCGAGAGACATCAAGGCCGAGCCAATCGCGAAATGGGTAGCCTCAAACCCCTTCCGGCAACGTTGCATCAGAAAGACCATGAGCACTGCCGTACCCAGGCCACCGGCGAATTGCTCGAAAGCGGCAACAGCTGCAACTGAAAACACATCTGGCTTGGCCCAGGCAAGCCATGCGTAGGCAAGAATTGCAAAGGATTGAATGAAGGTCAGAACAAAAATGCTCCGTTGCAAACTCCAGCGTGCGATAATCAAGCCACCCAGAATAGAACCCGCGATTCCAGTGATGGTCCCCACGGCGCCAGTAAGTAAACCGCGTGCGATCAAACCATAGCCCAAGCTATGCAAAAATGGGGTAACCATCGCAAAAAGAAAGGCGTCGCCGGCGCGAAACAGCAATATGAATAGTAATGCCCAGACGATGTGTGGTTGCGCAAGATAGCTACGTACGGAGTTGATCACTTGCTCCCAGCGCTGCCCCTTGGGGGTCGTGCCTTTTTCCGGAACCGGCATCACGGCCCGATGCCAGAACGCCAAACCTAGCAACATCAATGCTGCAAGAGCGAAACAGGCAAACCAGGAGACCCACCCAGCAATGATCACCAGGGCCCCATTACCAACCAGCATTGCTACACGGTAGGCCGCAACCCGCAAACCGGAGTATCCGGCCTGCTCGCTTTCCGGTAAGGTCTGGATATAAAAACCATCGACGGACATGTCGTGGGTGGCGGACATCACCGCCATCAGCGCAAAAATCTTAAAGGCTAGTGACAGATCCATGGTCTGCGCGGGCCAGATGAGCAGCATGGCTACTCCCGCCAGGATCAGTTCCATAACAAAGATCCAGCGCTTTTTATTGCCGAAGAGATCAATCAGTGGGCTCCAGAACAACTTGAAGTTCCAGGGCAGCCCCAGCAGAGAGAGCAAACCAATTACGGGAGTGCCTGCCCCGGCCGCCGTAAAGAATTGCACAGACACTTGTTGTACCAGGGAAAACGGTAGCCCCTCAGCATAATAACTGCTGGCGATCCAAAATACTTTTCGCATAAAAAACCCCGCATGAAGCGGGGTTTGTATCATGAAACCAGCAGACTTATGAAGCCTTGGGCGGCGCGATGGGCTTTTGCGCCAGTACCCAGGAGGAAAGTTCTTTGGCTTGCGCAGGGGTAACATCCTGGGCCGGCATGGGCATACCGCCCCATACACCGCTGATACCATGCTGAATGGCATCCGCCAGTTTTCCTTCTGCCTTCGGATTGCCTTTGTACTTGTAGGCTACCCAGGCAAACGCCGGTCCTACGACCTTGACATCGACCTGATGACAAGCAAAACACCCCTTCGCCTCCGCCAGGGATTTGGCCTTGGCCATCTGGTCTGTGCTCATCGCTACTGGGACCAGATGAGCTGCGGGAGATGTCTGATAGGCCGCCGGTGAGCTGGTCTCTGCGCTGGATCCAGATTCTGCTGCCCCAGCACCACTGTCGCTGGAAGACATTGCCGTGCTGTCATTGCCACTTGCGGACGATGCTGCTGCATTGCTGCTTTCGTTACCTTTACCACAGGCTGCTGCAAGACCGATGATCCCCAGCATTACTACCGTCCGCGCCAGCGGATGAATACGCTTCCCTTCCATAACCATTGCAAAACCTCCCTTTGCTTCCGTGAGATCTTTCTCGCCCAACGTTCTGTAATTTGTGAAAGAGAATAAAACAAAATGGGCCGGTGGAGAAGAACCCACCGGCCCATTCCCGGATAGCCTCTATAGAGAGGATCAGTCGGTAGAGGTACTGGAGCTCCCATTTCCGTCATCACTGGAAGTCGCCGCATCCGAAGACTCGGTGCTGGCGGCGCCACTCATACCACTCATGTCAGAGGCCGTTGCTGCGGAACTCTCCGGCGCGGTGCTGGCTGCCGTGGCAGAACTCGTATTGGAGCTGGCAGCGGCAGAGGATTCGGTGGTGGCGCTGGAAGAAGCGGCGGCAGTGCTCTCCTCTTTCTTTGCGCAGGCACTGGCTAGGGCAATGACGCCAGCCAGCAGGACCAATCGGGTAACAGGCTTAATTTTGCTCATATCCAACATGCTCACACTCTCCCTGAATGAATGAGGAGGTAATCCCCGTTCAGCAATCTAGCACCATCATCTCCAAGCCTGCAAGAGAGTGAGAATCGGCTTGGAGAGAACCAGGGTTTGGGGCAGTGGTACTTGCTCTCCCTTTAAAATAAGGATATAAAGATACTAATACACTATGATGTTAGGGGGTTTGTGATGCTTCAAAATTCTCTGCAACAGGATCTGGCGCAGTTACGTCCCATCCGCCTACAGGAGCTGCGCGCGGCCATCCGGCCGGAACGTTATCAACAATCCATCACCCGAGCGCTGCTGGCTTACTTCTTTGACGCCCTGCTCTACCTGGGCGCGATTGCTGGTGCCCTGCTCGCTCCACATGGATGGCTGAAGCTGGTATTCGGGTTGTTGGCCGGTGCAGCCGTCGCCTTCATGTTTGTTTGGGCCCACGATGCGGCGCACGGTGCCCTCTTCCGCAGTCAGCGTTTATCGCGCTGGTTGGGGACGATTTTTATGCTGCCCTCTTTCAATATGTATCGCCTGTGGGCCTTCGGCCATAACCGCGTGCATCATGGCTTTACCAGTCTGAGTTCGGTTGACTGGATCTGGCGGCCCTGGACCCCTGCCGAATACCGCAAAAGCTCTTGGCCAAGGCGCCTGCTCTACCGCCTGGAGCGTACCCCCTATGCCTGTGCCCTGCACTATATTCTACGGGTCTGGTGGCCAGGCATGCTGCGTTTTCGTGGTGATGGGAAAAATCGCGCTGCATTTCGCAACGATAAAATTATTACCCTCGTCTTTTTTTTGGGATTTTCGGCAATTGTCTGGTGGATTGGGGGAATCTGGTCATGGATCTCAGCGGTGCTTCTGCCCTTCATCGTTTTCAACTACTTTATCGCGCTATTTGTCTTCCTGCATCACACGCACCCCGATCTACCCTTTTTCGCTGAAAAAGAGGACTGGGCACCGGCGCTGGGCCAGCTCTATTGCAGCACCATCGTACGTTGCTCGCGCATCAGTGAGATGCTGATCCACAACATCCTTATCCATACCCCGCATCATGTCGATGCCCGGATCCCTTTCTATCACCTGAAGGGGGCCTATGCCGATCTGCGCGAGCAGTATGGACAATATATCCACGAAATGCGCTTCAGTTTTCGCGCAGTATGGCGAATTTTTGCGCAGTGCCAGCTTTACGATTATGAACAGCATTGCTGGCTGCGTTTCCGCCAAGCGCGCTCGTGGCTTGCAACGCAGGAGCAGAATGGCCTGCTGACGCGGGTGATCGATGTCGCTCCGGTGGTCCGCAGGCAAGGGACTGCGCAGGGTTGAAAGGCTCTACTGGCCGCCGAAATAGTCGCGGTACCACGCAACGAAGCGTCCAAGCCCCGTCGCCAGGTCTGTGCGCGGGGCGAAATCCACCGTCCGCTGTAATTCGCTGACCTCGGCATAGGTGGCGTGCACGTCGCCATCCTGCATCGGCAGAAGCTCCAGTTCGGCGCTGCGTCCCAGCGCCTCCTCCAGCAGCCGAATAAATTCCAGCAACGCCACGGGCTGATGATTGCCGATGTTGTGAATGCGAAACGGCGCTGCGCTGCTTGCTGGATCTGCCGGCCAACTTTCCTGCGGCGCGGGCGCAAGAGGGAGCAGTCGCGTCACTGCCTCGACGATGTCATCGATATAGGTGAAGTCGCGCTGCATCTGCCCGTGATTGAATACCGGGATCTTTTCTCCGGCCAGGATTTTCTGGGTGAAACTGAAATAGGCCATATCTGGCCGACCCCAGGGGCCATAGACCGTAAAAAAACGTAAACCGGTGCAAGGGATGCGGTAGAGGTGGGCATAGCTATGCGCCATCAACTCGCCTGCCCGCTTGGTTGCGGCGTAGAGACTGACCGGATGATCGACGGGATCATGGGTGCTGTAGGGTAACTGGCTGTTGGCGCCATAGACAGAGCTGGAAGAAGCAAAGAGCAGATGTTGCACTTGCTGCTGCCGACAACCCTCCAGAACATTCAGAAAACCTTGCAAGTTACTGTCCACGTATTCGTGCGGCGCCTTCAGGGAATAGCGAACTCCCGCCTGGGCCGCCAGATTGATCACTACCGCAAAAGGCAAGCGTGAAAAGAGCGCTTCCATGCCGGCTCGATCAGCGAGATCGAGCCGTTGAAACTGAAAAGCGGGATGACTTTCCAACTGCGCCAGACGGGCGCGCTTGAGAGCGGGATCGTAATAGGCATTGAGGTTATCGATGCCATAGACCGAATACCCCTCAGCAAGCAGGCGGCGACTGAGGTGAAAGCCGATGAACCCTGCCGCTCCGGTTACCAGAATCCGTCCATTCATGCTCATTCCCTCTCACGCAGCCAGGCCAGATAGCGTCTCACGCCAGCTTCCACATCCAGGAAAGGAGCGGTGTAGCCCGCGGCGCGCAATTTTTCGATATCGGCCTGGGTATAACTCTGATATTTGCCATGCAGGGCTTCGGGCATGGGCATGTAGGTAATCACTCCCTGCTGTTGCAGTTCGGCGAGGGAGTGGGGCGCTTTGCCGGTTTCTGCGTCGATCGTCTGGATGACGGCGAGGGCGACATCATTGAAACTCTGCGCCCGGCCCGTTCCGACATTGTAGATGCCAGAATTTGGATGCTCCAAAAAGTGAAAATGGACCGCAACTACGTCGTCCACATGGATGAAATCGCGACGCTGTTCGCCATCCGCATAACCGGCACTGCCAGCAAAGAGGCGTACCTTGCCCTCCTGGCGATATTGCCGGGAAAAATGCAGAGCCACCGACGCCATACGCCCCTTGTGGAACTCCCGTGGCCCATAGACGTTGAAGAAGCGAAAGCCATGCACCGGTGCCTGCAAGGCGTGCCACTGGGCCCGCAGGTACTGATCGAACTGAAATTTGCTGAAGGCATAGACATTGAGGGGATCTTCCGCTGCACGCTCTTCGCAAAAACGACCGGTCATGCCATACACCGATGCGCTAGAGGCATAGAGGAACGGTACCCGGTTTTCCTGACACCAATGGAACAGGGCCTTGCTGTGGGCGTAGTTGTTGTCCATGACGTAGCGACCATCACTGGCCATGGTGTCGGAACAGGCGCCCTGATGAAAGATGGCGTCGATCTTACCCAGACGACCCGCAAGCAGTTCGGGCAGAAAGGCCTCGGCCTCGAAATAATCGCGAATGTCGAGATCGGCGAGATTGCGAAACTTGTCGGCACGTTGCAAATGATCACTGACCAGAATGTCAGAGATCCCGCGCTGATTGAGGGCGTGTACGAGATTGGCACCGATGAATCCAGCACCGCCAGTAACGATATACATGGGATTGGCCACCTCCTTTGCGCTATGATAGCAAAAACCCTGCTGGAAGGAGCCATGCCTGATCATTCTCTGCTGACGGTCGTTGTTCTGCTCGCCGCCGCAGTACTCACGGTGGCTGCGGCACGGAAAGTGCGCCTGCCCCCCATCATTTCCTATCTGCTGGTGGGAATGCTGCTCGGCCCACATGCCTTGGCGTTGGTGCCAGACGAAGAACGCATGCGACACTTGGCGCAATTTGGGGTCGTCTTCCTGATGTTCAGTATCGGGCTGGAGTTCAGCCTGGCGCAGTTCATTCGCATGCGTCGCTTGGTTTTTGGCCTCGGCAGCGCGCAGATGGTGTTAACCGCCATCGCCTTCCTTGGTGTTGCCCTACTCATTCCCCTATCGTGGCGGACTGGTGCCGTGCTCGGCGGGATTCTGGCGATGTCGTCCACCGCCATGGTGGTGCGCGCCCTAGCGGATCGTCTGGAAACCCAAAGCCGTCATGGCCGCATTGCCATCAGTATATTGCTGTTCCAGGATCTTGCGGTCATCCCTCTGCTCATTCTCATCCCGGCTCTCGCAGGTTCGCCCAAGGGCCTGCCCCATGATTTGGCTATTGCCGGTGGTAAAGCGGTTTTGGCTTTGCTGCTGCTGGTGGTCTTCGGTCGCCCGCTCGTCAGTCCCTGGTTTGAGTGGGTAGCTGCGCGCAA
Source organism: Acidithiobacillus sp. TH-A67 (assembly GCF_057473545.1). NCBI lineage: Bacteria > Pseudomonadati > Pseudomonadota > Acidithiobacillia > Acidithiobacillales > Acidithiobacillaceae > Acidithiobacillus > Acidithiobacillus sp. TH-A67. Next base: position 47,652 of record NZ_JBYCKU010000028.1, on the reverse strand, counting down.
ATCGAATGAGCTTTTCATGCTCAATCTCTTGCTCGTCACCCTCGGACTGGCCTGGATTACCGAGGCGGCCGGGTTGTCTTTGGCCCTGGGCGCTTTCATCGCCGGCATGCTGCTTGCCGAAACCGCCTATCGCTACCAGGTGGAGGCCGACATCGCTTCCTTCCGGGACATCCTGCTCGGGCTTTTTTTTGTGACCATCGGCATGATGGTCGATGTTCCTGTCTTGATTGAGTATCTACCCTGGGTCTTGCTGGTCCTGGTACTGATCTTCTTTCTCAAGGGCGGCCTGGTGTGGATCATTTGCCGTGTGACCGGCTTTGAGAACGGAGTGGCGCTACGTAGCGCAGTGGTCTTGGCGCAGGCGGGGGAGTTTGGCTTCGTGCTCATTTCGCTTGCCAGCCAGAAAAATCTGCTGCCGCCCGGCGTATTGCAACCGGTGTTGGGTGCGATGCTCCTGTCCATGCTCTTCGCGCCGGTGCTGGTGCAGTACAATGGGGCCATTGCCCGTCTCCTGGCTCCGGGTTACCGCAACCGCCGACAGCAGGATCTGGAAGAAGTCCGGCAGCAGGATCTGCGGGAACATGTCATCATCTGTGGCTATGGTCGCGTGGGGCAGAGCATCGCTCGCGTTCTCGAGGATGAGGGGGTTCCATACTTGGCCCTCGATCTCGACCCTACCCGGGTACGCCAGGCCCAGGCCGCAGGGGAAACCATTTTCTATGGGGACGCCAGTCGCCGCGACCTGCTGGAGGCAGCCGGTATTGGTCACGCCCGTGCCATCGTCATTACCTATGGCAATGTTCAGGAAACCGCCCGCGTGCTTGCCGTCGCCAAGGAGCTGCGGCCGCAGATTCCCAGTGTCGTCCGGGCGCATGACGACAGTCAGATGGCAGCCCTGGAGGCAGCCGGTGCCGATGAGGTCGTTCCGGAAGTTACCGAAGGGGCACTCATGCTTGCCTCCCAAACCTTGCTGCAAATCGGCTTTCCTCTAAGTACGGTATTGCGACGAGTGCGGCGTTTCCGGCAGGAACGCTACAGTCTCTTTCGCGGGAATTTTTGGGGTGGCTCAGCACCGGGAGAGGACCAGGAATCGCCCCGCCTCTACTCCATCGCTTTGGGCGAGACCGCCTATGCCCTCGGGCGCCGCCTGGGTGACTTAGAGCTGGAAAAGCGTGGGGTGCAAGTCGCCGCTGTGCGTCGCTTTGGAATTCGTGGGCGGGAACCTTCGCCAGAAACCAGACTCCGCCGCGGGGACGTTCTGGTACTTTTTGGTTCGCCAGAATCACTGACGGAGTCCGAGCGCTTCGTGTTGCATGGGGAGCAGGAGGAGAAAGACGCGAAAGGTGTGGAGGCAGTGTAGGTCGGAAATCACGCAATCGAGAGGAGATAGCGCTATGCGTTGGAGTTTGTTGGAAATTGCTGGTCGCGCGGAGATCGCCGTCTGGGTCGGAGAAAATGCCTTCCACCTGCGGGAATTGGACGCGAATCTGAGCGTAATCGATGTACTGAGCAGGAGTTCCCGCCTACGCGAGCAACTGGATCATATTCCGACACAATGCGCGCCCATCGATCAGCGCCAGATGCGTTATCTTCCTCCCCTGCTCGGCCAGAAGATTCTTTGTGCCGGACTCAATTATCGCGACCACATTGCCGAGACCGGGAGTGTTACACCAAAGTATCCCAATCTTTTTATTCGTTTCCCCGACTCACTGGTGGGGCACGAGGAGGCCCTGGAGATACCAGACGTCTCGGTTGAGTTCGATTATGAAGTGGAGCTAGCGGTGGTGCTCGGACAGCCTCTCTCTGGCCGGATCAGCCGGGAGCAGGCGTTGGCGGCAGTGTCCGGCTATACCATTTTCAACGATGGCAGCCTGCGAGATCTGCAGTTCCGCAGTAGTCAGTGGACCTTGGGCAAAAACGTAGCGCGCAGTGGCGCCATGGGCCCCTGGGTGGTAAGTGCCGACGATTTACCCGTCGGCGGCGCAGGGCTGCGCCTGCAGACCCGCATTGGTGAGGAAACCATGCAGGATGGCAATACCGGCGATCTTCTGTTCGATGTGGCGGACTTGCTGGTCGCCACTGCCGCTGCCCTGCCCTTGCGACCTGGCGATGTGTTGGCGACCGGCACGCCGGCGGGGGTAGGCTTCAGCCGCCAGCCGCCGCGCTTTCTGCAGGCCGGCGAGATCTGCGAATTGCAGATCGAGGGCATTGGCACGTTACGTAACCCGATTCGCCATGCCCGGTAATTCCTGTACTACTCCAGGTAGGTATAGCCCTGCAGACCATCGCGGAAGTCACGTAAAAAGCCCTCCCGTTCTGCGGCGGGGACACTGCCGGCGCCTGCCAGTTTCTGCTCGAACTGGCGGACCAGTTCCTCGGCAGAAAATTGCACATACTGCAACACCTCGGCCACCGAGTCTCCTGGCACTGCACCTTCCAGGCGCAGAGCGCCATCTTCTTCACAAATCACATTGACGGCATCGGTGTCGCCAAAAAGATTGTGCATATCGCCAAGAATCTCCTGGTAGGCGCCGACCAGAAACACCGCCAGATAATAGGGTTCGTCAGCGCGCAACCCATGAACTGGCAGCGTCGGCCCTAAACCATCAGCCGTGACGTAGGCATCAATGCGACCGTCGGAATCACAGGTGATATCCTCCAGGCGCGCGTGCCGCGTCGGGCGTTCATCCAGGCGGTGTACAGGCATGATCGGGAAAACCTGGTCGATCGCCCATACATCCGGCAGCGACTGAAACAGAGAAAAATTGGCAAAATATTTATCTACCAACTTTTCTTCGAGTTCATCCAGAACTTCACGATGGGCGCGCTTGGCGGGATCCAACAACGCGCGACAGCGCCACATCAGATGCGCGTACAAGCGCTCCGCCTGCGCTCGTTGGGCAAGGGTAATCAATCCGAGCTTGAACTCCTGTTGCTCCTCACCAATGCGGAACAGTGCTTCCTGATAAACCTCCAGGGCAGTATTGGCATCAGGGTGTTGCTGCACGCGACCAAGAAGGCGTCGCCACGGATGATTGATATCTTCCGGAAGATCATCGGCAGCCAAGGTCTCGCCCGAGGCGCGCTCGACATCGACCACATTGAACAGCAATACCGCGTGATGGGCGGTGAGGGCCCGACCGGATTCGGAAATGATTCGCGGCTGCGGCAAGTCTTCCTGATGGCAAATTTCCGCCAAGCCCCCCACCACCGCCTGGGCGTAGTCCCCCAGCCGGTAGTTAGTGGAACAGTAAGCCCGCGAGTGAGTGCCTTCGTAATCTACCCCCAGCCCGCCGCCGACATCGACCACCTGCACATCGGCACCCAGATGACGTAATTCCGCGTAGAGCCGCGCGCACTCGCGCATACCCCCGTGAATGAACTGGATATTGGGGATTTGTGAACCGAGATGAAAATGCAGGAGCTGCAGGCAGTCTAAAGCATCGGCGGCGGCGAGCTCGCTGAGGAGCTGCAGGATTTCCGTGGAGGAGAGCCCGAACTTGGATTTTTCGCCCCCCGTGTTCTGCCATTTTCCAGCACCTGCCGAAGCCAGACGAGCGCGCACCCCAATGCGGGGACGCACTTGCAATTCCTTGGCGATGCGCAAAATCAGCGGCAACTCGGCGCTTTTCTCGATCACGAGATACACCTGCAGGCCCAGACGTTCACCCATTAACGCCAAGCGAATGTATTCGGCATCTTTATAACCATTGCAGATGACGGTACCACCCACCGGCATCAATGCTAGCACGATCAGGAGTTCGGGCTTGCTACCGGCTTCCAGACCCAGTTGACCCTGCCCGGCGCGCAGGATCTCTTCCACCACGCGCCGTTGTTGATTTACCTTGATGGGATAAACCGGGGTGTAGGGGGCGACGTAACTCTCCCGCTGCATCGCCTCCTGGAAGGCAGTTTGCAGGGCTTCGACGCGCCGTTGCAGGATTTGCGGAAAGCGCAGGAGACAGGGTAACCCTAGATTTTGTCCGGCAAGCCGCTGAATGACGTCCAGCAGACCGGCGCGGCTACGAGCTTGCGGGCCATCGGGGGTGACCCAAAGCTGACCGTCTTCCCCGACCTGGAAAAACCGCTCGCCCCAATGGGGCAGATTATACAGATTGCTCGAGTCTTCCGGCGTCCAGCCCATCGTCCCTTCCTTCATTTGGCGCGCACAGTCTAGAAGTTGACAGGCTACGACTCAAGCTCTGCTAGAGCGCCTCGTTGGCATAATCCGCGAGACGCGAGCGTTCCCCGCGGCGCAGGGTGATATGGCCACTGTGTTCCCATTTCTTGAAACGATCGACGACATAAGTCAGGCCCGACGTCGTCTCCGTCAGGTAGGGGGTATCGATCTGGGCGATGTTACCCAGGCAAACGACCTTGGTTCCAGGACCGGCGCGGGTGATCAGGGTTTTCATTTCCTTGGGGGTAAGGTTCTGTGCCTCGTCGATGATGACGAACTTTTCCAGAAAGGTACGCCCGCGCATGAAGCTCATGGATTTGATACGCAGCCGTTTGCTGATCAGATCCTGGGTGGCGCTGCGCCCCCAACTGCCTGCCCCCTCGGGACCGCGCGACAGTATTTCGAGATTGTCCTCGATCGCCCCCATCCAGGGCTGCATCTTTTCCTCTTCGGTACCCGGCAGAAAGCCGATTTCATCACCGACGGGAACCGTTGCCCGGGTGATAATGGCTTCTGCGTAGCGCTTTTCCTCGAAAATCTGCTGCAGTGCCGCAGCCAAAGTCAGCAGGGTCTTGCCCGTACCTGCCGGCCCGAGAATGCTGATGAAGTCGATCTCGGGATCGAGCAGCAGGGCCAAGGCAAAATTCTGCTCGCGGTTGCGCGCACGAATACCCCATACTGCATTCCGTTCCGAGCCGTAATCGGTAATCCTCTCGATAATGGCATGATCGGGAGCCACCGTGCGGACGATGGCGGAAAAGTCTTCGCGCTGCTCCCCACCCGGACCCAATTGAATGAACTGGTTGGGGTACCAGTGTTCCACCGCCGGCCCACGCAGACGGTAGAAGCTGCGACCATTCTCCTGCCAGGCATCGAGGTCGCGACTGTGGTGCTCCCAGAAGTCCTGAGACAGGACGTCGACACCGGTATAGAGCAGATCGGCATCTTCCAAGGCGCGGTCATTGTGATAATCCTCTACACGAATGCCGAGGGTGCGGCCTTTGATGCGTAAGTTGATATCCTTGCTAACGAGGATGACCTCGCGATCGGGATGCATCCCTTGTAGCGCCAGAGTAACGGCAAGGATCTCATGGTCTGCCTTGCCACCCGCCAGATCTTCCGGCAGTTTTGCCTGATAGGCGGCCGTCTGAAAATAGAGTCGTCCCTGCGCATAGGGCAGCGGCAGGCCGAGCTCGAGGTCCGCGTCACTACCGAGCATTTCATCGAGATGCCGACTCACCTGGCGGACGTTACGGGCTTGCTCGCTTAAGCCCTTTTTGTGCTGATCCAACTCCTCCAGCACAATCATCGGCAGGAGGATGTCGTGTTCCTGAAAGCGGAACAGCGATGCCGGGTCGTGCATCAGGACATTGGTATCTAGCACATAGAGCCGCCTTTGTGCTGCCGCAGATCCCGCCGTCATCCGGCGAGCTTCTCGACGATGGCCAGGATATTTTCGGCGTGACCGGCTGCCTTCACCTTCCGTTCGATGTAGGCAAGTTTACCCTCGCGATCGATCACAAAGGTGCTGCGCTCGATCCCCAGATAGACCTTGCCGTAGTTCTTCTTTTCCCTGATGACGTCGTACGCCTTGCACAGGGTTTGGTCGGGGTCGGCAAGCAGGGAAAAGGGGAATTCGTATTTGCAAGCAAACTTCAGATGGCTGGCGACACTATCCCGGGATACCCCCAGTATTTCGGCGCCAGCCGCCTGAAACTTGGGGTAGAGGGCGGTAAATTCCTGCCCCTCGGTGGTGCAGCCAGGTGTATCATCTTTCGGATAGAAATAGAGCACGACGATCTTGCCCGGCAGGGAGCTCAGGGCGATATCCTCGCCTCGCTGATTTTTAGCGGTGAATTCTGGAGCAATTTGACCAATTTCGAGGCGTTCAGCCACGGCTTTTCTCCCATTGCGACGTCCTCGTGAATCTAACGCGCCCGCGACGTAGCTGTCCAGTTGCTTTGCTGACAGCGGATGCGCGGGGTACCATGCGGGGATGGAACGAGCGACGGATATTGCAGCACAAACAGTAGAGGCGGAACGGCGGGTTCGTGCCGCCGGTCAGCGTCCGACCCGTGCTCGCCTGCAAATCCTGCAATCTCTGCTCGATCTCGGGCAACCCGTGAGCCACAGCGAGATTCAGGAACACATCCAGACGCGCTGGGCAGAAAGCATCGACCGCGTCACGCTTTATCGGGGTCTGGAGTGGCTGGTGCAGCATCAGCTTACGCATCGTATCACCGCCGATGATCGCGTCTGGCGCTTCAGCGCCATCAACCTGGAGCACCCATCGCATCCCCATTTTCACTGTCTGCGCTGCGGCCAGGTGCTCTGCCTCCCGGAAAGTCAGCTCCCCGCGCCAAAGCTCCCCGCGGAGTACCGCGTGGAGGAGATCGAGGTGGTCGTCAACGGCGTCTGCCCGCACTGCCAACGACAGGATTAGTTCGGCATGGGCACATGGACGAGGATACCTGCCCTGCCGCTACCATCCGGGTTTAGCTCGCGGCGAGCCAATGCTCCAGCGTCTCCAGATCGACGACGACAGATGCGCCAGTGTCCCTTCCCTGCAGGATCCTTCCTGGATGCTCCGGCTCTCCGAGCTGATCGAGAACCCGTAATGCCCCGGTAAAGTCTTGTCCTTGGGTGTATTCCGTTTGCGTGATCAACACCGGCAGCCTGGCACCGAGCGCCGAGCGTAAACCATTCTCGGAGTCCTCCAAGGCCAGACAATCAGCGGCCATCAGGTCCAGGCGCTGCAAGACATGCTGATAAATGTCTGGCGCCGGTTTTTTCTGCGGGACGATATCGCCGGCACCGATGTAGTCAAAACGATTCCAGCCGCCCTCCCCCAAATTGCTTTGCAACAACGCCGCGACATTATCGGGGGTTGTGGTGGTGGCAATGGCCAAGCGCAGCCCCGCCGCGCGTGCGGACTCCAGCAGGCGTTTCACCCCAGGGCGCAAAGGAGCGATACCCTCGGCAATGATTTCTCCGTAGAGGGCGGTCTTGCGCCTGTGAATCTCGCGGATCTCGCTGTCACGCAGTTGCGGGTATTGGGGATGATCCTGCAAAAAGCCACGCAGACGCTCCTTGCCACCAGTAATCTTGAGGTATTTGCCATAGGTCGGCACATCCCACTCGAAAGGAAGACCAAACTCGGAAAATGCGCGATTGAAGGCGACGCGATGGGCATCGCGTTCGGTATCAGCCAAAGTTCCATCGACATCAAAAATGAGGGCGCGTAGGCGGGTCATGGCTACTATCTCCTGAGGATCGAATATTCTGGCTGGCTGCGAAGTGGGACGGATGGGACGCCTAGGATATACCGAAAAGCGCAGCGTTTGCCAAAGGCGAAAATCTCTGCTACACCATGCCCGATTTTCTCCACATCAAGATAGGAAGACAGACCATGACGGATAGCGCTGCGGCCATCAAAACTAGCAACCCGCAAGAGCTTCAGGCTTTCACCCCGTACCAGCCGGCGGCTGACGAAGAGTACATGAGCCCCGGCCAGATCGCCCACTTTCGCAAGATACTGGAAGACTGGCGAACCGAACTGATGGCGGAAGTCGATCGGACGGTCCAGAACCTGCAGATCGAGAATGTCAACTACTCCGATCCCAATGACCGTGCCAGCCTGGAGACCGACATGGGCCTCGAACTGCGCGCCCGCGACCGGGAGCGAAAGTTGATTCGCAAGATCAATCAGACCCTGGCACGGATCAATGCCGGTGAGTATGGGTACTGCGAGGCTTGCGGCGTGGAAATCGGCCTGCGGCGCCTGGAAGCCCGTCCCACCGCCACCCTCTGCATCGACTGCAAGACGTTGGAAGAAAAGCGTGAGCGGCAAATGGCGCAGGACTGATTCGCAGCTACCCGGGGGGGCTACCTCCGGCAGGCTTTGACGCAGGTAACGGAGATGCAATGGCGGAGATACAACGACTGCTGACCGAGGAAGATGCTGCCGAATTGCGTAGAGCCCGCGACCTTCTGGAAAACCCCGGCTTGGCAGCACGTCTTGTGGATCAGCTGGGGGCCCCTATCGAACAAGGTCTGCAACGACTGCCGCAAAAGTGGCACCGCGAGATTGGCCGAATCAGCGAGACGGCGCTGAATAAGGCTGCCGACGCGGCGCTTTTCACCCTGGATGACGCACCCTTCCGTACGCCATCTCTGCGTTGGCACCAGGCAGCCGTTGCGGCCTCTGGCGCAGTGGGGGGATTTTTTGGTCTTTCCGCCCTTGCTGTGGAGCTACCCATCTCGACCACGATCATGTTGCGTTCCATCATCGATATCGCCCGCAGTCAGGGAGAATCCATCAGCAGCCCTGCGACCAAAGCCGCTTGTCTGGAGGTCTTCGCCCTCGGGAGCACCAGGCAGGGCACAGATGATGCCGCAGAAACCGGCTACTACGCTGCGCGCATGGCCTTGAGTGGCCTGGTCAGCGAAGTTGGTCGGGCCGGTGCCAGTGGCGCCGGATCATCCGCCAGCGCCGCCCTATTGGCCTTACTGCGCAAGGTGGCTGAACGCTTTGGTGTAGCGGTGACCGACAAGGCCCTGGCGCAGCTTGTGCCTGCCCTGGGCGCCATTGGCGGCGCCACGATCAACAGCATTTTCATTACGTATTTTCAGGACATGGCGACCGGCCATTTCCTCGTCCGCAAGCTGGAACGCAAGTATGGGCGGGCATTAGTAGCAGACGCGTATCAGGGACTCGCCTGAGGAATCTTACGCTACGAGACAAGGGTACTCGCTTTCTGTGATGCCTTTTGCGGGCCCTCACAGGCCATCGGCAGGCCGGTCTCCTCCGATAGGCAGGGAGCCCGAAACAGCCTTCCCGTCCACATGCCAAGAAAGCTCTTGCGTGTTACGATCACCCAGAAAAACGCCAGCAGGATGGTAAAGACTGCTCCCAGGGGTTGGAAGACCCAGAAGCCGGTTTTGTCGGCCAGCAGGTACGTAGCCGCGTTGAACACCCCCAAAGGGAAGGTGAATCCCCACCAACCCATATTGAAAGGCAACCCCTCCCGCAAATAGCGCAGGGTGAAGAAGATCGCCATGCACATCCACCACAGGCCGAAGCCCCACAACAGCAAGGCGATCATGAGACCTGCCATCTGTGCGAAATGTGCCATTTCTGCTAGGACACCATGAAAACTGGCGAAATCGGCATTACCGAGGGTAATCATGGCCATCGCACCGGTACCGAGGGGGCCCAGGGTCAACCAGCTTGATACAGCCATGTCCTGATGCGGCAGCTTGTGCAAGGTCAGACGCAGTAGCAGGATGGCGAGGATCCCCATGGCCAGCAAAACCGAAATGGCCCACAGCACATAGCTCATGTAGATCACGTTCTCGGCTGCGGCGGAGGCCAGATGAGGAGCCACCAAACCGCCACTGGCCGCGGTAACCTCCGGTGGCACTATGGGGAGCAGCCAGGCTGCGGTCATCCGCTCCATACTGTGGCCTTGGCTGGTGAACATAAAATAGGGCACCAGCAGTACAGAAGTGAAAGCGAGAATTACATCCATCCACCAGAAGGCTGTTGCGACGGCCAGGCTTTCGGGACTCAAGGGCCAGATGATGAAAAAACCATTGACGATGGTGGCGAATCCCATGGGAATGGCACCGATGAAAAGAGACTGCACGGGATGGTCGAAGAGTTTCTGAAAATCCCGAAAGTAAAATATCGCCCGACTGAGGAACAGGATACTGAATAGCGCAAAGAAAAAGCTGTTGATGCACCACAGAGCCTTGGCAATCTCCGCTTGCCCCCAGTGGCCGTACGGAAAGAGGGCCAGCATCAGAGCCAGGATGCCCGTTCCCATATTGGCGGTGAACCAGTTGGGGGTAAAGTGACGAATCACCTGCCGGATGTCACCGTTTGGTACATGTGAGAGAAAACCCATGGCTGAGCACTCCTTACAGATTGGACTATGACATGTTATGCGCGCTAGAATATCAAATCCAATGCATTAAATTAATTTAGATGATTACAAAATCTAATTTTATGGAGAGGGCCGCATGGAGCGACGCATCGATCCCAGCCTGCTTTTGATTTGGGCACAAGCCGCACGTGCCGGAAACCTGCATCAGGCAGCCGAACGCCTGTTTCTTACCCAACCGGCCATTTCCCATCGTCTCAAACAGTTGCAGGAGCGTGTGGGGGAGCCTCTCTATCGTCGCACCCATCGTGGTATCAGCCCTACTCCTATGGGCATTGCTCTGTGGCGTATTGGTGAGCGCATCGAAGCCGCGTTGGCAGAAGCCGATTCCCTGTGCGCAGACAGTCAAAGCCTGCTGACCGGTACCGTGCACATGGCTGCCAGTCAAAGTAACGCCGAAGTGCTATTGCCCCGCCTGCTGGCGGAGTTTCACCGCGACTATCCTGGGATCCACTTGCAGGTTTGCGCGCTCAATAGCCGGCAAGCGCGACAAAACAAGGACGAATATGATCTGGTCTTTGTAGAAGACGAATTGCAACCGGGAGAGCAAGGGAACTGGCGCTTGGAAATCCTCGTCAAAACCGAGATCGGCCTGATCCTACCCATGCAACATCCATGGGCACAGGAAGGCTCGGCGATTCCCTTGCAAGTCCTGGCGGGCAAGGATCTGATCTGGCGGGAACCGGGCTCCGGCATTCGCGAGGCAGTGCAGCAGGCTGCCCGGCGCCTCGACATCGACTTGGCCATTCGCTATGAGTTCAGTGGCCACGCGGCCATCCGCGAAGGCGTTCGCAGTGGCTTGGGGTTTGGATTTTCTTCTTTTTATCGGAGCAATCTACCGGATGATCTGCGTCTGTTGCACTTCCATCCACCTATCCCGCATCGTCTCGCGGTCCTGTTCCGAGAAGATGCCAATCCGGCCACCCATACCCTGCTGCAAAGCTTGCGCTCGCATCTGCGAGGTGCCGACGCTTGAAACTACCTCCCCTTACCCCGGCAAAGCTATTGCGGCGTTATCAGCGCTTTCTTGCCGACTGTGAGCTCGAAAACGGAGAGGTGGTGCAGGTGCATTGTCCCAATCCCGGCAGCATGCGCAGTTGCGCCGAAGCAGGCCAGCCCGTCTTGTTGTCCTGGCATGCGGATAAAAAACGCAAGCTCCACTGGACTTGGGAACTCTACTGGAGTGGTGCGAGTTGGGTAACGATCAACACCCAAAGACCCAATGCCGTGGTGGCCGAAGCGTTGCGCGAGCAGCGGATCGTGGAGCTCGCCGGGTACCGCGAGCTACGCCGCGAAGTTGCCTACGGCGAGCGTGAACGAGTGGATTTTTGGCTGGGCGATCCCGAGCGCGGCGAGGTCTTCGTCGAGGTGAAGTCCTGCACTCTACTGGACGATGAAGGCGTGCTGCGCTTCCCGGACGCACACAGCAGTCGAGCTCTGCGGCATCTGCAGGCACTGGAAGGAGAACAATCACGCGGGCACCGTGCCGTCATGCTGTTTTTGCTGGGACGCGAGGATGGTCACGGTTTTGCACCCGCCGACGCGATCGACCCCAAGTATGGCGCCGCACTGCGCCAAGCCCGCGAGCGGGGTGTCGAGGTGCTTGCCTACCGAAGCCGAGTCAGGCCTGATAGTATAGAGCTTTGTGACGCGGAGCATCTGCTATTTTGAGTGGACCGCGCGAAGGAGCCTACATGTTACGCCGAGCCCAAGCCCGTCCCCCGGTAGTTGTTCACAACGCCGAAGAAATCGAAAAAATGCGCGTTGCCGGGCAACTGACCGCCATGGTCTTGAAAATGATTGCCGAGCATGTGCGTCCCGGCATCAGCACGGGCGAACTCGATAAGATCTGTCACGACTATATCGTCAACGATCTGCAGGGGATCCCGGCCCCCCTCAACTACCAGCCCAGCCCGGAGTATCCGCCCTTTCCCAAGTCCGTGTGCATCTCGGTCAATCACGTTATCTGCCACGGTATTCCTGGTGACCGCATTCTCAAAGACGGCGATATTCTCAATATCGATGTCACCGTTATCAAAGATGGCTTTCATGGTGACAGTAGCAAGATGTTCCTGGTGGGTAACGTCCCCTTGAAGGCGCGGCGCGTCGTCGAAGTGGCGCACGAATGCATGGTGCGTGGCATCGAAGTCGTGCGGCCCGGGGCAACTCTGGGAGATATCGGGCACGCCATTCAGAGTTATGCCGAAGCGCAGCATTGCTCGGTCGTACGCGAATTTTGTGGTCACGGTATTGGCCGCAAATTTCATGACGAACCACAGATCTTGCATTACGGCGAGCCTGGCAAGGGACTGGCCTTGCAGGTCGGGCAAACCTTCACCATCGAGCCCATGATCAATGCTGGCAAGCGGCATATCAAGGCCCTGCCCGACGGCTGGACCATCGTCACTAAAGATCACAGCCCCTCGGCGCAGTGGGAACACACGGTTCTGGTAACGGAGACCGGCTATGAGGTACTCACCCAGTTACCGGGAGATCCCCTCTGAGAGCAGCGGCCTTGGCCTCTGACAGCGAGTCGGTGCTTCACCCCGCCGATGTGGCGTTGCCGCCGCCTTTTCCCGCTACGGGCGGCATCACTCAGCGGCTGCGGGGTTTTGCGCGGGAAACCGATTCCCTGTTGCAGACCCTCTGGCACCAGTTCGAGCCGCCTGCTGGGCTTAGCCTGATTGCTGTTGGCGGTTATGGGCGCGGCGTCCTCTTTCCCTTCTCGGATCTCGATCTGCTGCTGTTGCGCGCGCCCGACTGCGTAGCGGAAGACTTTGTCAGACAATTTCTGACATCTCTCTGGGATCAGGGGCGGCAGGTTGGTGCCTCTTTGCGCACAATAGACGAATCCCTCGAGGCGGCGCGGGACGACTTGACTGTCGCAACCACTTTGCTGGAATGCCGCTTTCTTGCCGGCGATGCAGAACTCTGGCATGACCTGCAAACACGACTGCGGAACAATCCCCCCTGGTCCATCAATGCCTTTTTTGCCGCCAAGGTGGCCGAACAGGAGACACGCCATCGTCGTTTCCGTGACACCGCCTATCACCTGGAACCGCAGATCAAGGATGGCCCGGGGGGCTTGCGCGATGTGCACCAGCTGCTCTGGTTTGCAGGGCGCGTTTGGCAACGGCCAGAGCTGGCGATGTTCAAGCGAGTCGATATCCTGGATGCGGCGGACTTGCGCCAGTTGCGCGCGGCCGAGCGTTTCATCGCCCAAGTGCGGGTAGCCATGCATCTGCGTAGCGGACGTGCCGAGGATCGGCTGCGCCTGGAGTTACAGGAAGCCATTGCGAAGGATCTTGGTTTCTCGGCAAAACGCGGCAGAAGTGCGGCGGAGCGTCTGATGCAACGTCTCTACCAGTCCTTTGCCGAAATCCAGAGTTTGGCGGCCATTGTTGAGGAGGCGATTGCGCACTACCTGGCCACGGGAGAATCCCTCGACAGCTCCGTCGATGCCGAGGAGAGTCCGAGTGCGCTGCTACGCCATTGGGGACAACGAGCGAGTGTCGCGGCGGATTTGCCCGCCCAGATGCTGCGCGCCGCTCGGCGCCAAAAAAGAAATTGGAAACCACAACTGTTTTCCGATCCAGCCTTTCGTGTGGCATTTTTGCGGGCCATCGTCGAGCCTGTGCGCGCAAGCCGAATGCTGAACTGGTTGCATCGTGCCGACTTACTTGGGCGCATCCTCCCCGCATTCCAGCGGGTCAGCGGACTAATTCAGCATGATCTGTTTCATGCCTACACCGTCGATCAGCACACCCTCTTCTTGATCGATCAACTTGCGGAGCTCTGGCGCGACGAGGAGACCGGCAGCATACGCAGAGCCCGGCGCGAAATCGATCAACCGGCCTACCTGGTCCTGGCCGGACTCTTTCACGACGTAGGCAAAGGTCGCGGTGGGGATCATTCGCGTATCGGGGCACGGGAATGGCGCAGCTTCGCACGACGGCTACAGCTCCCGGAAAGCGAGCGCGCTCTGGTCGCCTGGCTCGTGGAAGAGCACCTGCAGATGTCCTCCATCTCGCAGCGACGCGACCTCGACGATCCGGAAATCATTCGCCAGTTTGCCCTCTGGGCGGGTACCCGCAAGCGTCTGGCGCACCTGTTTCTATTGACCGTAGCGGATATGCGGGCCACCAATCCAGAGCTCTGGAATGACTGGAAAGCCAGCCTTCTCTACAAGCTTTATGAGCGCGCCGACGCTTTTCTCGCCTCCGATACCGCCCCGGATGATCGCTTGGAAACTGCGCGCCAGCGCATCGAAATGCTGGGTCGAGATTTTCCCTCTATGCAGCGCGAACGACTAGAGCGGTTGTGGCGCGCACTGCCGGTAGGGTACTTTCTCCGCTACGATAGCGAGGAGCTGCTTTGGCAGGCACGACAGATCCTGCAAAGAGACGAAGAGTATCGCGTCGCCATCCGGCGCCATCGCCATCAGGGAGAGCAAATTTTTCTTTTCGGTCCCGATCGGCCAGGTTTGTTTCAGGATATTGCCGCGCTCCTCGATCGTCATTCCCTGGCGGTTCTGGATGCGCGGATCGATACCAGCGACAATGGTCTCGCTCTGGATACCTTTCACGTACTCGACGAAACACGCGCCTTTCAACGGTCGGCGGCGGCCCATGATGAGTTGGCGACGGAGCTCCGCAACATGCTGCATCTGAGGATAACCAGCCAACCCCACTTCGGGCTGCGCCACCGCGATGCGCGCCATCGTTTTTTCGCCAGCATTCCGCTGCAACTGCATCTGGATAACGATGCATTCCGGACGATACCTTGCTGGAAGTACAGGCCTGTGACCAGATGGGATTGCTCTATACCGTTGGTGCGGTGATTGCGGGTCTCGGATTCAGCGTCGTTGCCGCAAAGGTCTCCACCTTTGGCGAGCGTGTGGAAGATACCTTTTTTATCCGTAATGGGCAGGGGGAAAAATTGCGCCGCCGGGAGCGTCGACTCTTGCTGGCAGCCTTGGAACAACGACTGAACGACAAATTTCCCTCGGAAAGGGCGAAAGTTCATTGATCTCCCAGTTTCTACCCGCAGCACAACGTCTGCCTGATCGCTGCCTCGCCCTGGCAGGAATGCTCCGTGCCGCGCTCGAGGTGCAGGAAGCAGCGCGGCGCGGGCGTAGCGACAATCACCTATTGCTACTTAGCGTGCAGAGCATTCTGGCGATCAACGCGCAGGACAGCATTGCTGCCCTGGCGGGCCTCGAGGGATTGCAGCGTGGCTTGCAGGCCCTCTGCCCATTGCTGCATAGGGGCCCGGCACAGGCGGAGGAAGCAGAAATCTTGCGCTATACCCTCTCGCTGGCCAAGTTGAGCGGCCGCCTTCTGGCGCAGCCAAAGGCCCTGGATCGCGTGCAACGGGGCATAGAGCAGGCGCGGCGCCAAGTCGATCATTTTGGCGAGCTGCTGCATCCCAGTGTCCTGGCAGGTCTGGCCGACACCTATGCCGAGGGTATCGGTACACTCTCGCCGCGCATCATCGTGTCTGGGGAAAGCCGTTTTCTCACCCGCGACGAGGATACTGCCCGTATTCGCACCCTCCTCCTCGGGGGAATCCGTGCCGGCGTGCTGTGGCGCCAAGCGGGAGGCAGGATTTGGAGCACGCTGCTCGAACGGGGAAAACTCTGCGAGTGCAGCCGCGACTACCTGCGTCAGTTACCCGGCCGCTCCTGACTGGCTCCATAGGCACAACGCCTGCGTAACGGACATTGACCGCAAAATGGGCGGCGCGGTCGGCAAATATTTTTGCCCAGTTCCACAAGCAAGGCGTGTAATTCATTGCGCATTACGACATCGCCAGGTACCAGAGCCGACTCGATGTCACGCTGTAGCTCCGCGTAAGTCACCCGCTCTGTGCACCAGCCAAGACGGCTGGCGATGCGCTTGGTATAGGCATCGACAACCATGACCGGCAGATGGAGCGCGTAGAGCAGAATGGAGTCGGCGGTTTCCTCCCCAACCCCATGCACCTGCAGCAACTTCCCGCGCAGGTTGGGCAGACTCCGCCGCTCACGCAAGGACTCCGGCAGCTCGGCACAGCCCTCTTCCTGCAAAAAGGCACACAGGGCACGCAGGCGACGGGCCTTCACCCGATAATAGCCGGAGGGATGCAGACAGGACTCCAGATTCGCATCATTGCTGGTGAGAATCTTCTCGACGCGCATTAGGTCGGCAGCCTCCAGGCGTGCAATCGCCTTCTCCACATTCGACCAGGCAGTATTCTGCGTAAGGATGGCACCGACCATTACCTCGAAGGGTGTTTTGGCGGGCCACCAGTGTTGCACTCCCCAACGATCCAGCAATTGGCGGTACAACCATTGCCAATCGTTTACCGAAGCCCTCATCGCCGGGGTGGCATCCGCCGACCGCGTGCCGTACCAGAAGGGTTTCCCGGCGCGCGTTTTGCGGGTAGGTCGTCTTTTTCCTGCCAATCGATCTCTGCAAAAAGCGCCGCACGCTCCTCCTCCGGTAACTCCTCGAAGTACCCACTCTTCAAATGCCTGGGCATTTCGATAGGACCATAGCGTACGCGGATCAGACGGCTCACCGCCAGGTTCAGGGCACTGAACATACGCCGCACCTCGCGATTGCGGCCCTCCTCCAGGGTGACATGATACCAGTGATTTGCCCCTTCCCCGCCGGCATCTTCGATCTGCAGAAATTTGGCGGGACCGTCTTCCAGCTCCACGCCGCTGAGCAGTTGGTTTATCTGCTGATCCGATAGCCGACCGAGCACACGCACCGCATATTCCCGATGCAGCCCATAGCGCGGATGCATCAGCCGATTGGCCAGATCTCCATCATTGCTGAGGAGGAGCAGACCCTCGGAATTCAGATCCAGCCTACCGATCGAGACCCAGCGGCTGGCGCGCAGGCGCGGCAAGCGGTCGAAGACCGAAGGCCGGCCCTCGGGGTCACGACGACTGCAGATCTCCCCAGCCGGTTTGTGGTAGCGCAAAATCCGCAGCCGTCCCTGCGTCCAGGCGGGAATCTGCAGGGGCTTGCCATCCACCAGGATTTCCGCGTTTGCGTTTACGCGATCGCCCAGTTTGGCAACCTGCCCATTGACGCTGATGCGACCGGCGGCAATCCACTCCTCCAAGGCCCGACGCGAGCCCAGGCCGTAGCGCGCCAGCACCTTTTGCAACTTCTCATCCATTTGGCTGCCTCCCGGCAGTAACAAAACGGCCCCACCAAGCTGGTGGGGCCGATACTGGAGACGTCAGCGTGCCTCAGGAAGCCTTGCGCTGCTCGACTTCTGTCTCTTCCTTGAGACGGGTGATACCCATCATCTTGAAGAGCACGCGCTCGTAGAAGGGCTCGGAGACACCCATCTTCATCTTGCGGATGAAGTACTTCTCGAAGGCGACCTTGGCCAGATGGACCCAACGGCCGTACGCGAAGACATCCACTTTCCGCGGCTTGATCTGTGGCAGCGCCACAAAGGCGGCGCCACGATCACCCATATCCGCAAAGCAGACGGCATTCCAGGTACCCATGGTTTTGTCGCCCACGCGGCCTTCGATGTCCGCCTTGATGTTGTGTACCGAGGCGCTGACCATGGATTCGATCATATAACCGGTCTTGGGGGCACCAGTCGGTACCGGGGTCGCTTCCACGGGCGGAATGGCGATGGCAATGCCAACGGCGTAGATGTTGGAGTATTTCTTGCTGCGCTGGTTCTCATCGACAATGACAAAGCCGCCCGGATTGCAGAGCCCTTCGACATTGGCAACCGCAGGAATACCGCGGAAAGCGGGGATCATCATGCCAAACTTCACTGGCAGGGTGAATTCCTTGACGGTCTCGCCCTTGTCGTTGACCTGGGTGATGAACATTTCTCCATTCTCGACCTTGTTCACCTTGCAGTTGGTGTAGGCTTTGATGCCTTCTTCTTCCAGGCCTTTACTCAGGATGCCTGTGGAATCACCAACGCCGGAGATACCCAGATGGCCAATATAGGGCTCACTGGTGACAAAGGAGAAGGAAGGAATCTTGTCGCGCATCCCGCGCTTCTTGAGATCGGAAGCCACAATCATGGCGTACTCGTACGCAGGGCCGAAGCAACTGGCACCGGCCATAGCACCGATGACGATGGGACCGGGATTTTCGAGTAGTTCTTGGTACTTGCCATAGGCGAGTTCAGCATGATCGGTGGTGCAGACAGACTGCACTGGTCCTTCATGCGGGTCAGAGCCCGGGACCAGCTCAAAGGCCAGACGTGGTCCGGTGGCGATCATCAGATAGTCGTAATGCACCGAACTACCATCCGCCAAGGTAATGGTCTGCGCTTCGGCGTCGATCTTTTCCGCATTCTTGGCGATGAACTTGATGCCACGGCGTTCTACATAGGGCCGAATGGGGAAGGTAATATCTTCGCGCTTGGACCAGCCCACGCCCAGCCAGGGGTTAGACGGCACGAACTGAAAGTAGTCGTTGGTGCTGATCAATGTAACTTCGTGGCCCGCTCCCAGAGCGTGCTTCATCTCATACGCGGCTGGCATTCCACCCGTGCCTGCGCCCAAAATCACCACATGTGCCATGGCCTTGCTCCTCAAAGTTCTGCCCAATGCAAAAGTCGATATCGTCGGCAAAGATTTTTGTTCTCAGCTCCGTGTGAAACTATCAATCAGCGCGGGGCCACAGTCAAATCAGCAGTTTCTAATCTTTTCATCATATTTCCTTATGATTCTGGTAGCGCATTTTCCAGATTCGCCGCGGGTAATTCGGCCAAGGAGGATAGGCCAAAATGACGCAAGAATTCCGTCGTTGTCCCCCACAGCGCCGGTCGTCCTGGGGCATCGCGATGCCCCTTGATTTCTATCCAGTCAAAGTCCTGTAGTTGCTGCAGAATTCCACTGCCCAGAGCAACCCCCCGCCAATCTTCGATTTCGGGCCGCGTGACCGGCTGATGGTAGGCGATAATGGCCAGAGTTTCCAAAAGGGCCTTGCGCAACGGGCGCGGCTTTTCCAGCTGCAGCTCTTGGAGAAGATACAGATACCGCGGACGCAGGCGCGCCTGCACCTGTCCTCCCTGCGCAATCACCTGCAAAGGCCCGAAACCGGTCTCCACAAGCTCGGCCAGCTTTATCCGCCACTGTGGATGGTCGTTGGCGAGCAAAGCATCCAAGTCCTCCTCGCTTATACCGTCTGTACGCAAGAGCAAAATCGCCAGGAGGAGGTCGCGCAGGGGATCTTCAGACATTCTCGTCCCCGGCGACGGCACTCAGCAACCATACCTCATCTTGCCAGAGCAGATACAATGCCTGTTGCCGCAAGAGCTCAAGAATGGCCAGTAGATTCAGTCCCACTTGTAAGCGATCTCGTTGCCGCGGCAGGATTTCATGAAAATGCAGTGGGCGGATGGCACTACGACAGCATTGCAACACCTCGAGAATGCGTTGCCGCAGGTCGAAGGCGAAGCGTGGCGCTGGTGCGCGCGCCTGTCTGTGTCGGCGACGCTGCTCGATCTGTCGCAACAGCTCTGGCAGTCGGGATACGGCAAGCACCGGCGGTACGAGCGGCACCGGTTCATGGGCAAGGGTGGCGGGAAGCAGAAAATCCAGGCCGGCCCGCGGTAGGGTCGCCAACGCCTCGGCTTCCGCCTGTACCTGAGCGAGCTTGGCCAGGCGCAGCGTGAGCTCGGCGCGCGGATCCTCAGCCTCCGCCTCCTCACTGGGCGGCAGGGGTAAGAGCATGCGTGCCTTGATCTCTGCCAGCCAGGCTGCCATCAACAGGTAATCTGCCGCCAATTCCAGCCGTCGCCGCCGTGCCTCCTCCAGGTAGCTAAGATACTGGCGGGTGACTTCCGCGACAGGAACGTCGCGAATATCCATCCGATTACGGCGAATGAGCCATAAAAGCAGATCCAGCGGCCCGGAAAACTGATCGAGAATGACCTCCAGGGCATCGGGCGGAATATACAGCCCCTCGGGGATGGGCATGGCCTCCCCGGACGCAACTCCCTGATCAGCCGGCATTCAGGCCCATGACCTCACGGACGCGAATCAGGGTCTGCTCGGCGCGGGATCGTGCCTTCTCGGCCCCATGCGCAGCAATTTCCCGAAGCCGTTGCGGCCGTGCCGCCCAGTCCTCGGCGCGTGCACGGATGGGCTCCTGCTCCTCCAACACCTTGTCCACCAGTACGCTCTTGCACTCCACGCAGCCAATGCCAGCACTCCGACAGCCTTCTTGCACCCAGGCACGGGTGGTCTCATTGGAATAAATCTGGTGCAACGGCCAGACCGGGCAGCGCTCCGGGTCACCGGGATCGTGCCGCCCCACCCGCGCCGGGTCCGTCGGCATGGTGAGCAGCTTTTTGCGCACTATTTCCGGCTCCTCTCGCAGGGCGATGGCGTTGCCATAGGATTTGCTCATTTTACGCCCGTCCAACCCCGGCATTTTTGCGGCTTCCGTCAGTAGCGGTTGCGGTTCGATGAGAATCGTCCGTCCCTTGCCTTCGAGATTGGCAAGCAGCAGGATGCGAGTTGCCTCGTTGATACTGGCAGCGCTGTCGAGGAGTTCGCGTGCCTGCGCGACCGCACTGCCGTCGCCATCCTGTTGAAAACGCTCCAGCAGGCGCTGATATTGCTGCTTGCCTTTTTTGCCCAGGGCGCGCAGGCCTGCCGTGAGTGCCTCGCTATCCGCCTGGCTGCGGCCATAGAGGCTGTTGAAACGACGCGCCAGTTCGCGACAGATTTCCAGGTGCGCCACCTGATCGGCACCGACCGGCACCCAGGCAGCGTCATAGAGCAGGATATCGGCGCTCATCAAGGCCGGGTAGCCCAAAAACCCGAAGGTTGCCAGATCGCGGTCGCGCAACTGCTCCTGCTGATCTTTGAAGGTGGGCACCCGCTCCAACCAGGACAACGGCGTCAGCATGCCGAGCAGGAGGGCCAACTCGGCATGCTGGGGTACCCAACTCTGCACGAAAAGCGTTGCCTTTTCCGGATCGAGCCCTACCGCCAGCCATTCGATCAGCAGATCCCAGGTCGACTGGCGAATCCCCTCTGGATGCTCGTAGTGCGTGGTGAGGGCATGCAGATCGGCCACAAAGAAAAAGCTCTCCTGTTGCTCCTGCAAACGCAGCCAGTTTTTCAAGACTCCATGGTAATGGCCGAGGTGCAGGCGTCCCGTGGGACGCATGCCAGAGACGACCGTTGCGCTCATGCCAGCCCTCCTAGCCGAAAAAAGAATCCCTGAAACCATGTAAAGGCGGGGCCCAGCACCGTCCATAGGATCCCGGTAAAGAGCAGGACAATCAGAATGATGAAGCCATAAGGCTCGACCCGACTGAGGGCGTTGGACGCGTCACGGGGCAATAGACCCACCGCTACCCGCCCGCCATCAAGAGGCGGAATAGGAATGAGATTGAACAGAATCAGTACCCCATTGATCAGGATGCCCGCCTGTCCCATCAACTGCATCGGCTCGGCAAAATACGGCGCAGTACCTGCCAACTGCACCCCCAGCCAGAGGATCATCGTCCAGAAGATCGCCATGATCAGATTGGCGGCAGGTCCGGCGATGGCAACCAACACCATGTCGCGCTTGGGATCGCGCAGGCCTGCGAAATTGACCGGCACCGGTTTGGCGTAGCCGAACAGGAAGGGTGAATGGAACAGCAGCAACATGGCGGGCAGCAGGATCGTGCCAAAGGGATCGATGTGCTTGAGCGGATTCAGGGTCAGGCGACCCATCAGCATGGCCGTGGGATCGCCGCGTTTCCAGGCCATCCAGCCATGAGCGACCTCGTGCACGGTGATCGCGAAGAGCACCGGAATCGCCCAGATACTGATCTGCCGGATAATATTCTCGATATCGTTCATGCGCCGACTATACCTCTTCTGTGATCGGATTTCCGGTATCGGCAAGTTCGATTCCCAAAGAGTCCGGGTCACCCAGGCCGCGGCGAAGAAGACGTGGCGGCCACTCACCCAGATCAATCACCGTAGAGCACTGGGTTCCGCCGTCCTCGGCGCGGAGAAGTACATCCACGCGATTACCGATCCGATCCGTGATTTCATACACTTCGTGTAACGGCAGAGAATCACCAGGAAGCTGCAGAGTGGAGCTCATCAGCGGTTCTCCCAGCTCGGCAAGGAGCCCCTGTACCACCGGGGCATCCGGCACACGTACCCCGATGCTGCGCCGTCGCGGCTCCGCTAGGCGCCGCGGGACGTCGTGGGTTGCGGGCAAAATAAAGGTGAACGGACCAGGTAAGACCCGCTTCAGGATGGCAAAGCTGCGATCATCGAGCTTGGCGTATTCCGTTAGCTGCGAAATACTGGAAAATAGCAAGGACAGGTCGTGATGGACGTCGAGCTGACGGATCTGCCGCAGGCGCTCCTGCGCCGCCTTGGCGCTCATGCAGCATCCCAGCGCATAGCAGGTGTCGGTGGGATACACCAGAAGCCCACCGGCGCGGGCCTGCTCTGCCGCCTGCCGGAGAAGACGCGCTTGCGGGTTTTGCGGATGGACATCCAGTATCAGGGTCAAAGAGTTCTCGATAGGCAAGGAGAAAACTGCGGCATGATAGACCAAGTACAACAGTTGCTGCCAGCTCTAGCGGGAGGCAGCCGCATACTCCTGCTGATGAGTGGCGGAGTCGAGAGCAGTACACTATTGCGCCTTCTGCAGCGCGCAGGCCATGCACCGGAACCGTTTTTTCTGGATTACGCGCAGCGCGCTGCGACGCAGGAGTGGCGATCGGTGCTGGCGCAGTGCGGACAACTGGGGATCGCTGCCCGGCGCATACCTATGGGAGAATTGGGCGAGGCGCTTGGCGAACTTCGACCGCACCGCTTCCATGTGCCCGTGCTCTATCGCAACCTGATTGCCATCAGCGTGGCGGCTAGCGCCGCGGGCGCTTTGGGAATTCCACACATCTGCATAGGTATTACTGCTGATGACGCCGCTGTGGACAGCGGATCGCGTGCGGAAACATTGGCCCCGCTGCGGAACAGTCTGGCAGCGCTGGGACGTACTCTGTTGCTGCCGCTGTCAGAATTGACCAAGGCGGAAGTCGTGGCATTGGGTCAGGACTTGGGCGTCGAGTGGAATTTATCGTACAGTTGTCTGCTTGGGAGGGCGCAGCATTGTGGCGTTTGCCCGCAGTGCCTGAAGCGACGGGAAGCATTCCGTCGCGCTGGCCTGCGGTCCGTAGACGTCCAGTACGCCCGCAATGAATGATTGACAGAACAGGAGAGCTCCCTCGAATGGCCAACAACCTCCGCCATCCTCGCTGGTCTCTGCAAGATATTCCCTTTGACCGCATAGAGTGCGCCGCCCTCGCTGACGAAAGTGACTGGTTTTATCTTTTGGCTGGCGCTTCTTTCGTCGAGACCTTATCGGACCTCTACGCTCGCAATCTGGCGGAGTATTATGGGAGCGATTCGGAGGCGCAGTCGTGGCTCCGGGAGCAGTGGGAACAAGAAGAGGTCCAGCACGGCCACGCCCTGCGCGCCTACGTTTTGGCGGTTTGGCCAGATTTCGATTGGGAGGCCGCTTACGCACGATTCGTGGCGGAATACGGCCCTCTCTGCCAGACCGAAAATCTGGGACCCACCCCGGCACTGGAGATGGCGGCGCGTTGCGTGGTCGAGACCGGCACCGCCAGTTTTTATACGATGATTCAACAGGCAAGCCCGGAACCCGTATTACGTGAGCTTGCGGCTCGTATCCGCGCCGACGAGGTACAACACTATAAGTACTTTTATCGCTTCTTCCGGGAGTACCAAACGCGGGAAAGAATTTCTCGCTGGCGTATTCTGCGCGGGTTGTGGCATCGTGCCGCCGAGGCAGACCTCGAGGACAGCTTTTTGGCCATTCGTTGCGCGTTTGAACTGCGCAATCCAGGGCAGGCTTTTACCCCAAACGACTTTCGCGCCTTCCGCAAACGTCTGAGCGTCTGGATTCGCCGTCACTATCCCTTTGAGATGGCAATCAAGATGTTGATGAAGCCGGTTGCCCTGCCACCGATGCTACAACGCCTGCTCCTTCCCTTGCTCATGCGCGGAGCCCGGCGCGCAATTACCTGAGCCGTCTAGCATGACCTCAGGGAAGCTGTCGCAATCGCTGTTGCGGGCCTGCCTCGGCTTGCTGTTGGCATGCGGACTGCTTTCCTCCCTGGCGTCAGCTAGCCCAACGAGCGCCTTCGCCGGTGATGCTAGTGTACTGCACCACATTCATGATTCGTTGAACGGCTCGGTCAGCCTCCAGCAACTGCGTCAATGGCAAAGGCAGACGCAGGCCATGGTTGCCTCCGCCAACGCCTGTACCCAGAGGCAGCAGGCATCACTCAACACCATCGAAAAATCTCTGCATATTCTGGGTCCTCCAGTCGCAGGCGAGCCGGCTGAGCTCGGTCAATTACGACAGAAGCTCGAATCCCAGCAGAAACAGGTCAACGGGCAACTCGCTGCCTGCAAGGTACTATATGTCGGTGGGAACACCGTCCTCGGCGAACTGCACGCTAGGGAAGCCCGTATCCATACCCAGGAACTGTTACAGTGCGGCCCCGATTTTATCCAGCAAATTTCGCAGATTGCCAGCACCCCCAAAAAAACATGGGAACAAGAAAGAGATTTTTGGATTCGTTGGAATGCTATCGCGATATTCAACGACCCTGATTTTCAGGGTGCCTGGGGAATCGGCATCGCTGTTTACCTACTAGCGATGATTCTGCGCCGTAACTCCAGATCTGCAATTCGTGAGTTATATCCGCTGCTCGCTATCGTCGCCTGGCTACTGGCAAGTGTTCTGCTCGGTGTTTTACTGCCGATCAGCGAGCTGGTGCTAACGACTTTGTCCGCGTATATCCTCAGCACCTGGCTCGCCCGCTCCATGCTGCGCCACCTGGCCGACATACCCACTCGTGCGCAGCGAGAAGCCGTGTTATTGCGGGTATTGTGGCGTCCGTTGCGCTTCATCATCACCTTTGGCGTCTTTGTGCTGATGTACCAGTCCCTTGATCCGCAGGGAAGCAGCATCATCGCCGAATACACGGCCCTGTTGACGATAATCCATACAGCAATTCTCTCCAGCATTATCTGGGTACTTTGGCGCGCCCGACGCTTCACCTTTCTCAAGAACTGGCGATGGCTGCAAGCCCTTCTTTTTGGCCTGGCCACGGTTCTCATCCTGCTCAATTTCATTGGCTTCTCTCAGCTTGCCAATTATCTCACCGATGGTTTCGTCACCACTTTGGTAGCCGTCATCGTTGCCCGAGTCGTGGCCTGGTTCATAGACGACATCTGGGGGGAAGGGGATGAAGACAACGGTGCCCTGCCGCGTCTCCTTCGGCAACACCTGGGATTCTCCACGCAAGGCAGTTCGTGGTTGTCCTGGCTGCGAATTCTCATCCACGCCTCCCTCTGGGTGCTGGTATTAGCCATCAGTTTGCTTGCCTGGGGCCTAACACATAGTAGCTTCCACTACTTTTGGCAATATTTCATTCAAGGTTTCACCGTCGGGAACTTTCATATTCAGCCGTTTCGCTGGTTGATCGCAATCTTCTTGTTGATTTTTCTATTTAATGTCAATCAATGGATACAGAGTCGTCTAGCCAGTGCACGCGGCATTTTTCGCCATTTTGACATTGGTTCCCGTCATTCCATCCTCGCTATTTTTCGCTATGTCGGCTTTATCATTGCCATTCTTCTATCGCTATCGACGGCGGGAGTGGCCTTGCACAATCTCGCCATCATTGCCGGTGCGCTGTCCGTCGGAATTGGTTTTGGTTTGCAGAATATCGTCAACAACTTCGTTTCTGGAATCATTCTACTGCTGGAACGTCCCATTCGCGTTGGTGACTGGGTCAGGGTGGGAACGACGGAAGGTTATGTACAGCGGCTCAGCATACGCTCGACGCTGATCCTGACCTTCGACCGCACGGAAGTTTTTGTGCCGAATTCCGAGCTCATATCCGGTCAGGTCACCAATTGGACGTACAGCAATAACGTACTGCGACTCATGATTCCATTACGGGTACGGCATGACTCGGACATTGACGAAGTGCGCGAAATTCTGGAAGAAGTTGGTCAAAATCATCCTGATGTTTTACAGGATGATCCGCGCGGTATTCCACCCACGGCGTTACTGCTGGATGTAACCGAAAACTCTCTAGTGTTTTATCTACGCGTGTACATCGGTGACTGCAACAACAGCTTTACCATTCAGACAGAACTGCGTGCCCGAGCGGTTGAGGCGTTATATCGCCGCGGCATACGCCTCGCGCACCAGCAGCAGGATCTTTATTTCCCGGAGCGTGCTCCCGCCGCCGAGTGCAATGGCTCGGCTCAGGTCTGACTGCGTACCAGATTATCGCGGTGAATTGCAACGCGAAAATCATCAGAAACATCGCCCTCTTCGGCCAATTGCAGACGACAGTGTTGGAGCAGATGAAAATCCAGATTGATCAGACCGCGAGCAATCTCGCGTCCACTTGGATCGAGACAACTGACGAGATCTCCCCGCCGAAATTCACCTTCCTGTCCTTTGATACCGAAAACCAGGAGACTCGCACCCTCCGCTCGAACAGCCTCGGATGCCCCAGCGTCAAGATATAACTTACCATGCACACGTAAGTGGTCAGAGAGCCAGCGCTTACGCGCTGTCAGAACAGGTTTTCTGGCTTCGAGCAGGGTACCAACTGACTCTCCTGCTGCAATACGGAGCAACACCCGTGCCTCGAGACCGCCAGCGATGATTGTGGAGGTTCCTGAACGCGCCGCCCGTGCCGCTGCCTTCACCTTTGCCAACATCCCACCCGTACCTACCGAGGATCCACCGGAACCAGCCAAACGTTCCAGGCGCGCCTCACCTGCCTTGGCATGATGGATTAACTTTGCTTCTGGATGCGTGCGCGGATCCGCATCAAACAGACCGGACTGATCCGTCAGCAAAACAAGCAGGTCTGCATCCCATAAATTAGCTACCAACGCCCCCAGAGTATCGTTGTCGCCCAGCTGTATGGCACGATGCGAGATGGCGTCGTTTTCATTGACGATGGGTAATACGCCGTGATCGATCAAGGTGCGCAAGGTTTCGCGGGCATTCAGGTAACGCGAGCGATTGCGCAGCTCCTCATGCGTGAGCAGGACTTGGCCACAGTGCAAGGCAGGGTGGTTTTCCCGCTGAATCTGGTGCAAGATTTTCTCGTAGCCATGCATGAGAATAGACTGGCCGACGCTGGCAGCGGCTTGCCGATCGGCGAGCCGCGTCGGTCGGCTTTCCCAGCCCATACGCCGAGCTCCAACTCCAACCGCTCCAGAAGACACCAGTACGATCTGATGCCCATCCTGGATCAGCGCCTGCATCTGCGATAGCCAGTCGGAAACCCGATCTTCTGCAAGCCTTCCCATGCCATTCATGAGTAGGCTGCTGCCGATTTTGACCACCCATTTTCTTCCTGCGGAAGGACGCTCCCGCTGGTTTTCACTCACGGTGCACCAACCCCACGCCTACCCAAACTTCGCATGTAGACCCGAATCTCGTGATCAGAGACAGCACTATGCACTGCCCAGTAAAAAATCGCAAGGCTGAATGCAGCGATGATGGCCATTCCCTCGTAGAACCCGAGCATCCCAATCCCTCCCAACGATTTGGGGCTAATCCAAGACACTCCCCATATACCAAGGAAATAAGGAATAATCCACCACATGTATTGCCAACCCATTTCGCGCAGGGGTTCTTTGCGGAAAACACCCCAAATAGCATAGAGCGTAAGCAGTACAAATAGTGTTCCAAAAATAAAATTGAGGGTATGCAATCCGGACCAGTAGACGATCCAGGTTCCAACAACAAAAGAAATCGGCGCGATCACCTTTGCTCCAGGAAGGGTGAAGGGACGCTCCAGGTTTGGCATCGCCTTGCGTAGCTGCATCAACGCAATGGGGCCGATGACATACGACAATACGGTCATGGAAGCGATATACCCAACCATTTTCTGCCAGGACGGAAAAGGCAGGAAGAAAATGGCTCCCACAATGTAGAGCAAAATCAGACTGGTCCAGGGCACGCCATGCCCGTTGATCTTACCCAGAATCTTAGGGAACGCCCCACTTTCTGCCGTTGCCAGGGTGACACGGGCGGAAGTAGCAGTGTATATCAATGCTGTCCCGGCTGGCGATACAAAGGCATCCACGTACAGAAGGACAGCGAGCCAGGAAATTCCAATACTGGCGGCGAGCGCCGCAAATGGCCCATTGATGCCGGGAAAGTGCAAATGTTCCCAGCCACCATTGGCCAGATCTTCTGGTCGCACCGCAGCGATGAAGGCGACCTGGACAAGGATATAGATACTGCCTGCGATCAGCACCGAAAGAATGGTCGCTAAAGGCAGATCACGTTTGGGATTTTTACTTTCACCCGCCAGATCGATGGCGTGGCGAAAGCCCAACAGAGAGAAAATGACGCCGCCGGTTGCCACGGCAACAAACATTCCTTGAATATTACTGGAAGCATTTCCCGCAGCGCTGTGAAAATTTCCCGAATGCCAGCCGAGAACAATAAACGCAATTCCAGTGAGCGCTGGAATTGCTATTTTCCACCAGGTGGCACCGTTATTGATCCGAAAAATCCAGCGTACCGAAAGAAAGTTCAGTGCCACGAAAAACGCCAAAGCGAAAAGCGCGTAGAAATATCCATGACTACTCAGCAAGCTACTATTGGGCTGCAAAAAATGGGGAAAATAATTATTTCCGTAGGTAAGCAACGCCGTCACTTCGATAGGAGCAATCGTCGCGTATGACAAAAACAAAATCCACGTCCACATGTTACCGACGATAGGACCATTGCCAATGTTCGCCAGATGAACCACCGCACCGGCTTTGGGAATCAGCGGTGCAAGTTCGGCGAAAACCACAGCAAGCAAAAGAATGGCAATCATGCCGATCACCCACGAACCTATCGCATAAGGGCCAGCCATCTGGGCCGTATATAGCGGACCAAATAGCCAGCCGGAACCAATTGAAGCACCAACGCAGGCAAGGATTAGGCCCTGCAATTTTCCTTCCCGCCGTAAACCCTTCTTATCATCTCGTAGTGGTTGATCTTTCAAAATGATTCTCCTTTTTCTGATGATAATGTTATCTTACCTTGCCATAAAAATAAATGTGTGTCAAATCATGATAATCATATTACGAAGTTTTTCTTATTTTGCAACAAGAAATCAGGATAGCTACTATATTGTACGTGGTGAATTTGGATTTTGCGATCATCTGCATAACATGAGATATCAATTGTGTGATGGTACTGACTCTTCTAGCGAATCCTCATTTTCCCTTCGGACATCCAGGTACAACTTTTGCTTAATGAAATGTATGCCGCTGTAGTGACTGATAAGGAACGCCAATGCTTGACCGCTCGAACAATAGAATTGCGCCAAATGAAGATCTCAATTGCCAGAGCGTCGCGCGAAAGATCTCCTTGCCCTTGGCAGTGCGTCCAGAACAAGACTGCGTTACGGCCGTGCAGCGCTATCTCGAAGATCTCTCCTGGGATGCCGTCGTAGAGCGCTCTGCACCTTGGATCCAGGGCGCACGCGAGTCACAACGCCACAATTTCCTGGGCATGGAAGCCCTGTTGGCAGAATATCCACTGGATAGCGCGAGCGGACTTGCTCTCATGCGACTGTCCGAGGCCTTGCTGCGCGTCCCGGACCGCGCTACCGCAAGTGTTCTCGCCGCAGACCAGCTGCGGCGCGGATTCTCCGAGCCAGACTGGCGCCAGGACAACACTGGCTCCCTCATTACACCGATGCTACGCATGGCAGCCCAATGGCTTCCAGACCCAACACAGAGCTCTTCGCCAAAGCAGACCCTGCGCGCCCGCAGCGTCCTGCATGCGGCTACCCAGGCGGTTCGCTTCATCGGCCATCAGTTCATCTTGGGAGAGAGCATAGAGCAGGCGCAGAAACGAGCTGCAAGTCAGCGTCGCTTGTCTGACAACTGGCGCTTTTCCTTTGACATGCTGGGGGAGAGTGCGCGCTGTCAGGAGGACGCCGAACGATACTACCAAGCCTACCAAAAAGTTCTTACCCAGTTGCGGCTGCAAGAACAGAAAGGAGGGCCTATAGAGCGAGATGGTCTCTCTATCAAGCTCTCCGCCCTCGAGCCACGCCTCGAAGCGGTGCAATCTGAGATCCTCCTCCCCCGCTTGCTCCCTAAGTTAGTGCACCTGGCGAAAATGGCAGCAGAGGCGAGGGTAGGTCTGACTATTGATGCGGAGGAATGCGAGCGCCTGGAGCTGACCCTGCAGATCCTGGAAGCACTCCTTGCAGCAATTGCGGATGATGCCGACTGCGCGGGGTGGGCGGGACTAGGCATTGCGATCCAGGCCTATCAGACACGTGCTTTGGAAACCGTCGATACAGCGCTTTCCCTAGCACAACAATTTCAGCGTCCACTGATGCTGCGCTTGGTAAAGGGGGCCTACTGGGATAGCGAAATCAAGCGGGCGCAAGAACTAGGCTTGCCAGGGTATCCAGTGTACACCCGCAAACGTCATACGGATTTATCCTACCTCGCCTGCGCGCGGAAAATGTTGGCGGCGGCTTCTGAAGGACATATTTTCGCACAGTTTGCCACGCACAATGCGACGACAATTTCCGCGATTCTTCTCATGGCGGAAGGATTGCCACAAGACACTTTTGAGCTGCAGAAATTACACGGGATGGGAGATGCCATCTATGCAGAAGTGCTGGCATCAGAATCTCTTCCCGTGCGGGTCTATGCGCCAGTGGGCATACATCGCGATCTGCTTGCCTATCTGGTCCGACGGCTTTTGGAAAACGGTGCCAACAGTTCTTTCGTGCACCAATTGGCACAAAAGCGTGTTCCTCTTTCAGCGCTTCTCGCCAACCCCTTTATGGGGGACAGTGACTCCCCCCTCCCCTTACCGGTGGAAATATATGGTGAGATCGCCGGCGCGCAGCGTCCCAATCCCATAGGGGCAGACGTGTCAGAGAAAAGCCAGCGCTCGGCCCTGATGCAGGCCTGGCACGAGCTGCCACCGCAAAAAACGCGCAAGGAAGATCCATGCGATAGCATTCCCGAGCGTATGCGCAAACTGCAAGAGGCGCAGCAACGATGGAATTCCTTGCCCCTTGCGGAGCGTTGCGCCTGCCTGTTGCGCGCAGCGGATTTGCTGGAGGCACAGCGTGATTCCTTCACCGCTCTGGTGGTCTGGGAAGGGCACAAAAGCTGGGTCGATGCCATCGCCGAGGTACGCGAGACCATCGACTATTGCCGCTATTACGGTCTGTTGGCGCAGGAGCAATTGGCTGATCGTCGTCTGCCGGGACCCACTGGCGAGTCCAATGTTCTGCGCATGGAAGGTCGTGGCAGCATGGTATGCATCAGTCCCTGGAACTTTCCTCTCGCCATCTTCGCCGGACAACTGCTCGCTGCCATCGTTTGCGGTAACAGCGTGGCGGTCAAACCGGCAGAGCAGACGCCGGCGATTGCGGAGGCCTTCGTCACCGTGCTGCAGCACGCCGGCATCCCGGTTGGCGTGGTCGATCTGTTTCATGGTCCGGGACGCAGCCTTGGCGCCGAATTGGTGCGCGCGGCGGGAGTAGCTGGTGTCCTCTTCACCGGCTCCACCGGTGTGGCAAAGCAGATTCAGAGAAATCTGGCCGCAAGCGACGGTCCGATTGTGCCCTTGGTTGCTGAAACTGGTGGGCTCAACGCCATGATCGTGGATTCCACCGCCCTCCCGGAACAGGTAGTGGATCATGTGCTGCTGAGCGCCTTTCGCAGTGCCGGACAGCGTTGTTCTGCCCTGCGTCTGCTTTTTGTGCAAGATGATACCGCCGATGCTCTGACGGAAATGTTGAGCGGTGCAATGGCACTCTTACAGATTGGGGCACCCGAGGATTTTGCCAGCGATGTGGGTCCCGTCATCGACGTCACTGCCCAAAAACGAATCCTTGCGCAAATCCAAAGATTGGAATTACAGGGGGGAAAGTTACTGGCGCGTAGTCCCTGGCCCTCCGCGGCAAACATCACCGACAATGGTAGCGCCGCCATCATGCGGGACAGTCTGGGACGAGAACTGCGTTTTATTGCGCCCAGTCTGTATGCCGTCACGCCAGAGCAGATTCTGGCCGAAGAAATCTTTGGACCGGTCCTGCAGATGGTCCGTTGGTCGGGTTCCTGGGAGGACGTCGTAGAACAGATCAATGCCTTTGGCTACGGTCTGACCTTGGGCATCCAGACGCGAATTGACAGTCGCGCAGAGCGCATCAGCCGCCTCGCCCGCGTCGGAAATATCTACATCAATCGTGGCATGACGGGTGCCGTCGTCGGCGTACAACCCTTTGGTGGCGCAGGACTTTCCGGTACCGGACCGAAAGCGGGAGGACCACACTTCCTGGCTCGTTTGTGTCAAGAAAAAAGCATCAGCATCAACACGGCAGCAGCGGGAGGAAATGCAAGTCTGCTCAGCCAGTCAAGGTGGTGACAAGACTGAGTACTTTGACTTGTTCCCGGTATACGGAGTAGGTCAGCGCCGATGTTGCCCCTTTACTGAAAATCCCGTGAGGCCGCACGCAGATCAGAAAGGCGCGTAGAATAATCCTGTATTTCTTCGACAATGATGTTATGAACATAGGGGCCGTTCTTTTCGAGACGCCCCCGCACTGCCAGGAGCCTGCCGTGCAACACCGGACGCCGCCACTCCTCCACCCGCTGTGGCCAGACGATGAGGTTGGCACTGCCCGACTCATCGACAATGGTCAGGAACACCGTACCGTGCGCAGTGCTGGGGCGCTGGCGATGGGTCACCAAGCCGGCGACGCGCACCTTTGTACCCGAAGGCCGGCGCAGAGACTGCACAATGCTACGGTAACCTTCCCGTTCCAACTGTGGCCGTAAAAAAGACAACGGATGGGGACCCAGGCTCAAGCCCAACTGTTGATAATCGTCGCGACAAAGACTTTGCGCAGATGGTGGCGGCAGCGTAGAAGGTTGTTTGGAAGCTACGGGTAGCGCTAGCGCCGTATTCTTGCATAGCGCCAGGATTTGCCACAGTGCCTCACGCCGATGTCCGAGCAAGGCATCGAAGGCGCCAGCACGTGCCAGCTTTTCCAAGCTTTGCCGTCCAACTCCGGCGTCTTGAAATAAGGTCCCAGGATCGAGATTGCCATCTGCCTCACGCCAGACAAGGCAGCGCTCGACATCGCTACGCAGCAGTCCCTTGACTTGATGCAACCCCAGACGCACACGCCGGCCGCGGGCCCGGCTTTCCCAATGACTGCGACGGATATCCACAGGCAATACCTGCACGCCCTGACGCTTTGCTTCTTCGATGATCTGTGCTGGCGCATAAAAACCCATCGGCTGGCTGTTAAGCAGAGCAGCAGTGAATACCGCCGGATGATGGCATTTGATCCATGCCGAGGCATAAACCAGTAGCGCAAAGCTTGCGGCATGGGATTCGGGAAAGCCATATTCGGCAAAGCCACGAATCTGCTCACAGAGCTGCTGGGCAAAATCTTCTGCATAGCCGCGGGCCGCCAGACCCTCCAAGAGACGTTGCTGATATGGTCCTAGATTCCCCTTGCGCCGCCAGGCAGCCATGGCGCGGCGCAGACCGTCGGCCGCATCGCCATCAAAGCCGGCCGCTTCCATGGCGATCTGCATCACCTGCTCTTGAAAGATCGGTACCCCCAAGGTGCGCTCCAGAACCTTCTGGACCTCGGGGCCGGGATACGATACTGCCTCCTGACCCGCCCGACGACGCAGATAGGGATGTACCATCCCTCCCTGAATGGGACCGGGACGGATGATGGCGACTTCAATCACCAGATCGTAAAAGCAGTGGGGCTTCAATCGGGGTAGCATCCCCATCTGCGCTCGCGATTCTACCTGAAAGACCCCCAGGCTCTCGCCGCGCTGCAGCATGGCATAGACTTGTGGATCTTCTGCGGGAAGGTCGGCGAGCCGCATGTGCAAATCCGCCAAGGCGCGACGCAACACACTCAGCATTCCCAAAGCAAGCAGATCCACCTTCAATATGCCGAGCAGATCCAGATCGTTTTTATCCCACTGCAACACCGTACGTTCCGGCATCCGGGCAGGCTCGATAGGGACCAGGGCATCGAGCGGCGTCTCGGAAAGGACCACCCCCCCCACATGCTGCGAAAGATGGCGCGGCATCCCTACCAAGGCATTGACTACAATAATGAGGCGTTGCACGGCGGGATGTTGCGGATCGAAGCCGGCCTCTTGCAGACGTTCGGGAAGCACCCGGCGACCATCCCACCACGCCAATTGCTGACAAAGTTGATCCTGCTCGCTGGCGGAGAAAGCGAGGGCACGAGCCGCATCCCGCATGGCGCTGCGCGGGCGATAATGGATGATACTGGCAGTCAAGGCGGCGTGCCGGCGACCGTAGCGACGAAAGACGTATTGGATGACCTCCTCCCGCCGCTCGTGTTCAAAGTCGATATCGATATCCGGTGGCTCTCCCCGTTCGCGGGATAAAAACCGGGAAAAGAGCAGATGCGCACGTGCCGGATCCACCTCGGTGATGCCCAGGGCATAACAAAGTACGGAATTGGCTGCCGATCCACGTCCTTGGCAGAGAATGTCGCGCTCCCTGGCAAAACTGACAATCTCGTATACCGTCAGAAAGTAATTGGCGTAGCCCAGCTCGGCGACAATGCGCAATTCTTCCCGCAATTGCTGCCGGACCGCCTCTGGCGCGCCATGAGGATAGCGTCGCAGCAGACCTTTTTCTGCTTCTTGTTGCAGATATTTCTGTGAGCTTTGTGAAGCCGGGCAGGATCCTTGCGGATAGTGGTAGCGCAGTTCCTGCAGAGAAAATCGACAGCGCTGTGCAATATGGACGCTTTCTGCCAGCAGTTCTGCTGGATAGAGCTGCGCCAGTTGCTGGCGTGTGCGCAAGTGCTGCTCGCCATTTCTGGGCAGATCCCAGCCTACCGCAGAGATCGGCTTGCGCAAACGGATGGCCGTAAGGACATCCAATAAAAAGCGCTCGGAACGCCGCGCCATGCGCGCGCCGGTACAGGCGACCGCGGGAAGCTGGAAGTGCTGCTGCCAGTGGCGCAGAGCCGTCAGCTGCCGTTGTTGATCGCCGCTATAGCGTAACGAAAGTCCAAAGCACAGCCGCGCGCCACCCCAGGTAGCACGTAGCTCCGTTACCAAGTGGTCTTCTGCGGGCGCGTTGCGATACTCCGGCAGGAGAATCGCCAAGAGTCCAGACAAAGGTAGCAGATCGGCAAGGAAGATGCGGTATCCCCCCTTCTCCGCCCGGCTGCGGGCAAGGCTGATCAACTGCGCCAGCGCCGCATATCCTACCCGGTCCTCTACCAGCAAGACGAGACGCAATCCCTCTTCCAGTTGCAGGGTACAACCAATCAGCAAAGGAAAGGCGATTGTCTGGGCATGAACATGGGCGCGCGGCGCGCTATACAGAGAGCATTCTTCGGTAATGGCGAGTGCCGCATAGCCCAGTGCCTTTGCGCGATCGAGCAGATCTTCGATATTTGCCGTTGCCTGCAGAAAACTCAGATTACTTAGGCAATAGAGCTCAGCGTAGGCAGGATCAGGCAAAGTATCCATGCAGAAAATATCTAGCAGAGCGGCGATCGCGGAAAACCCAGCACTCCGCCCCATCGCTCCGTCGCCAACGGAAATAATCCCGACTGACGTCGTGACCATCCCACCAACCACCCTCGATCCGCTCCAGTTCGGTAGTTTCTGGCTCATGCAGCACAGAAACCGGGATGGGCTCAGGTAACAACCACAGAGGGCGCGGGCGAAGATCGGGAAGAGCAGTGTTCGTCTCTGAATCTTCCGGCACGACGGAATGCCACGCGTATTCCGGACGATGATCCGCACGGGGCCGTACACGATAAATGCTATCCACCCCCAGGCGGGCGCGCAAACGATCCAGCAATTGCCCTTGCTCCCGCAGCAGATTCTGCTCCCAGAACGCGCCCTGCTCTCCTGCCCAGTTCTCCGTATCCATGGCACGCAGCTGCAGGTGCCGAGCAGCAAAACCCCAAGGATGTCGTTGCAGACGCTCCCGCCAAAGCTGCAGAAAGAGCTCCGCACTGGTCAGAGGATCACGACTGTGCAACAACTGACGATATTGTACATCCCTCCCCTGCAAGAGAAGCTCCCAGCGCGTGCTGGCCCGATGACGCAAGCGTAGACGCAATTCTTGAAAGGCACGCCGCAGGGGAAAGCGTAAGCCTTGCCAATCAGAGACTTCCTGCAGCAGAGGAAAGGCGACCGCAAACTCTTCCTGCAGGGGCCAAGGGCTACGCGGGTCTGCTCTTATTCCGCGCAGGCGGTCCAAAAAGCTCTCCCATTCCGGCCCAAAACGCAGCGCCCGCTCCCGCCGATCGAGGCGCAGCCAATCGCCGCAACTATAAAGACCCAGACTTTCCCAGCGGACGTGCAGCATGTTGTTTGCGGGGAGAAGTTTCAAGGGGATCTCCTGCCAGCACTCTGTAAAAGAGCGGTCTGCGGGCCAGTGACACAATTCCCCATCCTCTCCCTGCCAAGCCAACAATGCCGCTGCCAGGGACGTGGGTGCTAGGCCCAAACGAACCCGCAACCGTTCTCCAGCAAATTCACGAATAGCCTGGAGCAGCGATTGGGGCCTTGCCCGCCAACGCGAGTTGCCTTGCAGCTCGACGGCCAATGCGTGCGGCCATTCCTGCAGGGCTACCACCTGCGGTCCCCAGGCATACAGCAGTTGCGCGCAACGGTCGAGAAGATTGAACTCGCGCTCTGCATCCCGCTGCATAACCTGCAGTTGCGGCGCCAGAGCACGCGCCTGGGCAGCGCTCATGCCGATCTGAATACCCTGGTTTGCCGCCCCAGCATCCATCTGCCATACCCGCTGCCGGGTCTCGGCGATCCAGACACCAGGCAGAGTACCGTCAAGATTCCACAACTCCGCAGCCAGGGCGGGAAAAATCACCGCGAGCCATTGCTCTGCCATGAGGCATCCTCTTAGATCGCCAGAGGCAATTCCAGATTGGCCACTGCTGGTACCGTAGCACCGCGACGCTTTTCCACCTGTACCCGCGTGTGCTCACCAGCGGGCTGCAGTCGCAGGCGCAAGGCAGCCGGACTACGCTGGCTCACGACATCCCGATAAAAGAAAAAACCCATGCTGTTGCCGGTCTCCGCAGCGAGTTGCAGACGCCGTTGGGCTGCTTCCTCCAACGCCGGTGGCCAAGCCAGTACAGCGCTGCAGGTACCCGATCGCAGAGCCGACTCCAGCGTCCATAGCTGATCCTGACGCTGGCGTGGATGGATTACCAGCATTCGCTCCAAGTGTACGCCTGCCGCCGCCAGGGCTGGCGCGTACGGAATATACGGCGGTAGACACCAGAGTACCCAACGTTTTTCTTGCTGGCTCAAGGCAGCGATGGTGGGCAGAAGCAGGCGGAGTTCACCGATACCTTCTACCTGACTATGGATTTCGGTAATGGCCCTGCGAGGCCAGCCACCCAGCAAATCGCGCACTTCGCTGTGCCCGGGATCTTGCAGATGCTTCTGACGCCCAGGCTTTCCGGCTTCGGCGCGCCACAAACGCTGTGGATGACGGGCTAACAGTTCTTCGACAGCAGTTTTCATCACAGACCTCCTAAACGAAGCAATCCCACCACCAATCCTTCCAGGCGGAGATCCTGCTTACGCAAATCGACTTCTATGGGAGAAAAATCCGGATTTTCCGGCAATAAAAATACCTGGTGTCCATCCTTACGCCAGCGCTTGACGGTAACTTCACCATCCACACGAGCCACCACCACTTGCCCATTGTGTGCTTCACTGCATTGCTGCACAGCAAGAATATCGCCATCAAGGATGCCCGCATCGCGCATACTCATTCCTTGTACGCGCAGAAGATAGTCCGCGCCCGGAAAGAGTTGTGGATCGATAGGCAAACGCCCTTCCTGCTGGCCCTCGGCCAGAATCGGGGCACCTGCGGGTACCCGGCCAATGAGGGGCAAGCCGCTTTCTTCGATCAGCTCGCTGACCAGACGAATGCCGCGCGCCCGGCCCTCCTGCAAGACCAGATATCCCTTG
This sequence comes from Acidithiobacillus sp. TH-A67, assembly GCF_057473545.1. NCBI lineage: Bacteria > Pseudomonadati > Pseudomonadota > Acidithiobacillia > Acidithiobacillales > Acidithiobacillaceae > Acidithiobacillus > Acidithiobacillus sp. TH-A67. The sequence goes on along the minus strand of NZ_JBYCKU010000028.1, from coordinate 9,437 downwards.
CGGGCCAAGGTACGCACATGACTTTCAGCAGCGTTGGGGGAACGGAAGTGAAAGGCCTCCTGTAGCTCGGCCCGTGTAGGGGGCAGGCCATGCTTGGCAATTTGCTCTTGAATCCATTGCAAAATTTGCTGTTGCCGATGTGTCAGAGCTTCCACAAGCATCCTCCGTAACCAGTAACTGTATTTTTATACAGTATTCACGAGGAATGCAAGCGCTCTGGCAAAAATCTAGCGAGGATGTGGCAGGGTCCAGTGGCGATAGATGCTGAGCGTACGCAGAACAAAGGTACAGGAAGCCCCAAGCAGAAGACTGAGCCACGCCGGAAGCTGCAGCCAGTCACCGCCGAGCAGCAGGATGGCACCGAGCAGTGCGGCCGACGCATAGATATCACCGCGCAAGACGACGGGGACTTGTGCCGTCAGCACGTCGCGCACCATGCCACCGCCGATGCCGCTGATCATGCCCAGTACGGCCGCCATCTCCGGCGCCAACCCATAGTCCAGCGCCTTTTGCGTTCCAGTAACGGCAAACAACCCCAGACCCGCGGCATCAAACAGCAAGACCGGATATTGCATGCGTTCAAACAGCCGATGAAAGAAAAACACCAACAAGCCCGCCACTACCGCCAAGGCGATGCCGTGCCAGTCACGGATAGATTGCGGCGGAATCGCGCCGATCAGGACATCCCGCACGATTCCTCCGGACACCGCCGTAACCACGGCCAATACCACAATCCCAAAAATATCCAGACCGGCGCGAACGCCGCGCATAGCGCCACTCACGGCAAAGACGAAAATGCCGATGAAATTGAAGATGTCCAAAAACAAGGAAAAATGCATGGCAGAGGCTTCAAAACGAAAGCGCGCATGGTAGCCCATTCCAGGCCTGGCAGAAAAATCTGCAGATCCTAAACTACGACGCAAAGAACCGCTCTCTGTCCTGTGCTACACTAATTAGCGTTGAGTCAGGGCCCCACTTTGTTGCCGGGGCCGCCACCGACCCACCGAAAATCTATAAGGAGTATCCATGAACGAACGACAAAAGACCGCTGTAGTGACCGGCGCCTCCTCCGGCATTGGCGCTGCCACTGTTCAAGTGCTCAGTGCAGCTGGCTATCACGTGATTCTGGCGGCGCGGCGGCGCGAGCGCCTGGAAAAAATCGCCCGCGAATATGGTGGAATGCCTCTGGAGCTGGATGTCACCTCCAGCGCGTCTGTCGCTGCTTTTGCCGCGCAGATCGATATCCCGGTCGATGTACTGGTGAACAATGCCGGTGGCGCCCTCGGAAAGGAAACGCTGGTGGAGTTCGACGAGGAACATTGGCTGCAGATGTATCAGAGCAATGTTCTTGGGCTGGCTCGGGTTACTCGCGCTCTCTGGCCACGGCTACAGCAGTCCCCTGCTGCCACGGTCATCAACATCGGCTCGGTGGCTGGCGAGGAAACCTATGCGGGAGGTGCCGGGTACACCGCTTGCAAACATGCGGTACGGGCCATCAGCGAAACCATGCGCCTGGAATGGTTGGGACAGCCAATTCGCGTCACCGAGATTGATCCTGGACTGGTAGAGACGGAATTTTCCCTGGTGCGCTTTGCTGGCGACGCGAAAGCGGCCAAGGCCGTATACGAAGGCATGACCCCGCTGGTGGCGGAAGACATTGCTGAGGCCATTCGTTGGGTAGTGTCTCTGCCCGAGCATGTGAACATCGATCGTCTGGTCATCAAACCTCGGGATCAGGCCCGCGTAGACAAGGTGGTTCGCCACTAGTCAGCAACCACGCAAGCAAAAACGGCGCCTTACGGGCGCCGTTTTGCAATCAACACAGATCGCTAAATGCAGGTCAGAGCGGAATCTTGGGATTGCTGCTTTTGCCCTGCTCCGTCGAAAGTGTTTGCCAATGAACCTGGTACATGCCCTGCTGCCACGGCGCAACGCCAGACGGCTGTACCTGCTGGGCTTTGGGAGACGGCGCCGGCGCCACCCCTGTCGGAGCCGACGGGATACCGAGCAACGGGAAAAGCACTGGTACAGGCGCTTGCACCATTGGCAGCCCGGGCATGGCAAAGGCGGCCCGCATCATTTGGTTCATCATCGCCATCTGTTGCTCCATGGCGACCTGTATTTGCCGCATCTGCAAGGCATTCTGCTGCATCAACGCTTCTGCCTGGGCGGCATTCAGGGAGTGAAAGGCTACCTGCGCCTGCGGTCCGCTGCCATAGCTGATGCTTTCAATATGAATGACGCCGCCGGGAACGTGCATGGTTTTTTGTTCTACATGCACCGGAACCGTTTTACCATCCACCAGCATGTAGGGTGCGGCAACGGCCAGGCCACTTGCCAACAAAGTACCGGCCAAACCCACAGCGAGTGCGGCCTTGATGGCCCTTGAAGTATGTTTCTGCATGAAAAACCTCCACTCTCACAAAACCTACGGCTTTGACCGTAACCAAGCCCAGCGGTTCCACAAGGCGGCAAGGACCTGGCAAATTGGCTATCATGCCCATTCCATTACCTGCAGGAGCAAGAATGGCCGGCAATCCGTGGCAGCGCCCAACTAGCAAAAACTGGCATGCACTCTTTGCGCTACTGCCTTTCCTGCGTCCACGAGTCTGGTTATTGATTCTCTACGCCATCGCCTTGTTGTTGAGTGCGGCAGGTACCCTTGTTCTGCCCCAGGGGGCACGATACCTTCTCGATCACGGCTTTGACAACGCCCGGGTTTTGCTCCTGGCCAGCCTGGCCCTGTTGCTGCTCGGCATCTTCACCACTGCCGCCCGTGCCGCACGCGAGGCGCTGGCAACCTGGATCGGGCAAAAGGTGGTTGCCGATCTGCGGGAACGGGTTTTTGCCCATGCGGTGCATCTGCCCGCCCTGTTTTACGAGAAGTTCCGCACCGGCGAGGTGATTTCGCGGCTGAGCAGTGACGTCACCATCCTGCGCTTTGGCCTGGCCGGGGTACTGGGCGGGGCTTTACAGCACGGGCTGACGTTGATCGGCTCTTTGATCATGATGTTGGTTACCGCCCCCATCCTCGTCCTGCCGGTGGTCATCGTGGTGCCGCCACTCGTCTGGGTCAATCTGCGTTCTGGACGCTTGCAACGCAAATATAGTCGCCTGGAGCAGGACTACCTTGCGGATCTCTCGTCTCACACCGAGGAAAGCATCAATGCCATCCGCACAGTGCAGGCATTGACGCGCGAAAATGCCGCCAAGGATACCTATCGGGCAGGTATTCAAGGCGTTTTGCAACAGGTACGTGCTCGTATCAAGGTACAGGCGGGAGCATCCTTGCTGAGTGGGTTTCTCATTTTTCTCCTTTTGGCGGGCATGCTCTATCTGGGCGGCTGGCGAATTCTGCATCATCGCGGCAGTATCGGTGGGCTCACCGCCTTCCTGATCTACGCCATGTTTGCCACCTCCGCCCTGTCTTCCCTAGGCAGCTTGTGGGGACAATTGGGACGGCTACTCGGTGCCATCGAGCGCCTGCTCGCACTCCTGGAGCAGGAACCGGAGGAGTCGCCAGCGCAAAGGGCGACAGAAAGTCCTGTGACGGCATCGCCCTCGGCTGCCAGCCTGCGTTTTGCCCAAGTATATTTTTCTTATCCCAGCCGCAGTGATATCGCCACCCTTGAAAATATCGACCTGATCATCGAGGCAGGCGAACATCTGGCGCTGGTTGGCGCCTCCGGGGCCGGTAAAAGCACGTTTTTCGACCTATTACTGCGCCATTACGCGCCAACGCAAGGACAGATACTACTCGATGGCCAAGATATCAGCCAAATGCGCGTACACGATCTGCGCCAGCAAATTGCGATCGTTCCCCAACACCCGGCCATTTTCTCGCTCAGCGTCGCTGATAATATCCGACTCGCCCAACCTGGCGCCCCGGCTTCTGCCTTGCAGGCCGCCATGCGGGCTGCACGCGTCGACGAGTTTGTCGAACGTTTGCCCGAGGGCATGCACACCCATGTCGGCGAGAAGGGAATCACGCTGTCGGGCGGACAACGGCAACGCATTGCCATTGCTCGTGCCCTGCTCCGCAATCCGCGCATTCTGATTCTGGACGAGGCCACCAGCGCCCTCGATGCTGAAAATGAGCGTCTGATACAGGAAGCTTTGGCCGAACTGATTCGCGGTCGCACCACCCTGGTTGCCGCGCATCGTCTGGCAACCATTCGTGATGCCGACCGTATCGTAGTGCTGGAAGCCGGGCGCATCACGGCGATTGGCGACCACGCAAATCTGCTACACAACTCTACCGTGTATCGCCATTTCGCCAGCCTGCAATCCCTGGATGAACACCCACAGCCCAAAATCGCCACGTCGTGATCTGACAACAAGATTACACAATCTTTTCAAAATGTTAGCACGGCACACGAAGAATCCGTCGGGACGTCCCAACAAGAACCAAGCCATCGTTTATCGGGATAATACCGTATCTCTATGTTTTTTATAGGTATAAAAAATTGGCATGCTGATTGCTAAGAAAACATCGCAGTTCAACCTAACCTTTTAAGGAGAAGTATCATGTCTGTAAAAACTTCCGCTATCGTCGTTGCTTTGGCCTCTTTGTTTGCCGTCTCCAGCGCATTTGCTGCCACCACCCCCGCCGCTCCCGAGAAGCCGGCTGCCAAGATGGAAGCTCACAAGGCTCCCGTGAAGAAGGAAATGAAGAAAGCCGAGCATAAGGCCCCAATGAAGAAAGCCATGAAGAAGGCTCCTGAGCACAAGGTAGAGGCAAAGAAGGCACCCGCCAAGAAGGTAGAAGCCAAGAAGGCCGAAGCCAAGGCGGGCTAATCTCCGCGCAGTAAAGTTAAAGAAGCATGCATGGGGGCCAATCGGCCCCCTTCGCATATCTGGAACTCCGCTGCGCTGTGGTACTCTTACGCCATAGCAAGCCGCAGATATCAGGTAGCCATGAAATACAAAGTCCTACTTTTGACCGCAGCCCTTGTCACCATTGCTCCACTTGGTAGCCTTGCTGCAGGTACCTCTTTGAGTGCTGCAAAAATCGAGCAGCTGCAACGCTCAGCACAACTTGGATACGGACCAGCCCAGTATGAGCTAGGTCTGGCTTACGCTGCGGGCGACGGGGTGCCGCAAAATTTGCAGCTCGCTGTTTTCTGGTGGCGGAAAGCGGCAGAAAATCTCGACGCTGCCGCGCAGTTGCAGCTTGGAACCGCGTACGCGCATGGTTGGGGTGTCCAGAAAAACATGGATCAAGCGATTTACTGGTGGCAAAAAGCGGCGCAGGACGGCGATCGAGCGGTTGCTGAACAAGCGCGTCTATTACTCGATCAGGCAGCATAGACGCAGCTCCCGCAAGCGGCGGCAAGAGCAAGGACAAACGCTCGACGCACTGCTATACTCACTTACTCTGCCCAAGTGGCGAAATCGGTAGACGCAAGGGACTTAAAATCCCTCGGCTTATGCCGTGCCGGTTCGAGTCCGGCCTTGGGCACCACTTGAAAAATAAAGAATTTGTCAGAACTCTTCTGTGGTGGACCCCACTGTCAAGACAAAATTTTGTCTAGTTTAAGCTAGTACTGGCCTTTTCAGTCGCAGTGGATTGGCGCTGTCCCAGGTTTTCCTCACCGGACTGTTGATCCGGCTTCGGATACTTATCCACGATACAGGCTCCGCCACCCATATCGGATCGATAGATTTGGTCGGGGGTAGCGTACCCCAGGGATTGATGGGGACGGCGGCTGTTGTAGAACTCGAAATATTCCGTGGGCCCTATCAGCAGTTCCGGCACACCATCATAGGCCTTCAGGTACACATCTTCGTATTTGACGCTCCGCCATAGCCGCTCGACGAAGACGTTATCCAGGCCCGGGAAATCCCCATCCTGTCGATGACAAAAACCTCAACGCTCGCGTCGATGCGATCCTGACTTCCCGACGTTGTTCAGAAAAATACCGACCTGCTGCCGACCATCCCTGGCATCGCTATCCCACCACAGATTTCCCTTGAAAGTAACCAATACCCAGGAGAACCGGACATCTCTATGAAACCATCGACACGACGACGCCGGCAGGGCGCATGATGACGCAACTCGTTGGGTCTTTCGCCGAGTTCGAGCGAGCCATGCTGCGGAAGCGCATGCGCGCTGGGATCGATGCGGCACGCGAGGCTGGTCGTGTTGGTGGTCGCCGTCCAAAGCTCACCCCCCTACAGCGGCAGCAGGTCGTGTCGATGGTTAGCTCAGGACAGAAGACTGCAACAGATGCCGCGCGCCTGTTCAATGTCCATCCGTTCACCGTGGCCAGGCTCTTAGCTAAGAGCAAGGAATGACGCCACTCGAGCGTAGACGGCCACGCCATCCACAAGTCCAAACTGGTCGGTGACTTCGTCGCTATCCAGGAGGGTCGATTGCAGCTCTTCTACTTGCCCCCGTATGCACCCCACCCCAACCCGGATGAGCTGGTCTGGGGCCATGTGAAGAAACAGGTCAGCAGGCAGATCCTCCAGAGTCAGAACGACCTCAAGTTCCTGGTCTTGTCCGCGCTCCGTCGCCTGCGAAAGCTGCCATACATCGTCGCCGGATTCTTCCGCCATCCAACCTGTCGTTACGCCATCAGATTATGGCTTTACTTTTTATAAAGTTATCAGCTCGCGCAGCAGGACAATTGCGTCACGTCCTTGTTGAAGATCTGAGCCGCGAGCTTCAATCCCTCGACCATCGTTAGATAGGGAAACAACTGGTCGGCCAGTTCCTGCACCGTCATGCGGTTGCGAATCGCCAGCGCCGCCGTCTGGATCAGTTCACCTGCCTCGGATGCGACCGTCTGCACGCCGATCAAGCGTCCTGAGTCTCTCTCTACGACCAGTTTGATGAAACCGCGCGTGTCGAAGTTGGCTAGCGCACGCGGCACATTGTCCAGCGTGAGCGTGCGGCTGTCGGTTTCGAGGCCGGCGTGCTGCGCTTCCCGCTCGCTCAAACCCACGGTGGCGACCTGTGGGTCGGTGAACACCACCGCCGGCATCGCCGTCAGGTCCAGTGCCGCATCGCCGCCGGTCATGTTGATCGCCGCGCGAGTCCCGGCCGCGGCGGCCACGTAGACGAACTGCGGTAGGTCGGTGCAGTCGCCGGCGGCATAGATATGCGGCGCACTCGTACGCATGCTGGCGTCGATGACGATGGCGCCCTGCGCATTCACGGCAACCCCTGACGCATCGAGGTTGAGATCGCGCGTATTCGCTGCGCGGCCGGAGGCGACGAGCAGCCGGTCGGCGCGCAACTCGCTATTCGGGAGTGTCAGCACGAACTCGTCATTCACGTGGGCGACCTGGCTGGCCTGTGTGTGCTCCAGCACCTCGATCCCTTCGCTGCGGAAGGCGGCTGTGAGTGCTTCGCCAATGGCCAGGTCTTCGCGGAACAGCAACGTATGGCGCGCCAGGATTCTGACCCGGCTGCCGAGCCGGGCGAAGGCCTGCGCCAGTTCCACGGCTACCACCGATGAGCCGATCACGACGAGGCGTTCCGGAATCGTCGCGCTCACCAGCGCCTCAGTGGACGTCCAGTAGGGCGTCTCCTTGAGGCCGGGGATCGGTGGCACCGCCGCGCTCGCACCGGTGGCGATCAGGCAGCGGTCGAACGTCACGCTGCGTTCGCCGTCATCATTCAGTTGCACGATCAGGCTCTGAGCATCTTTGAAGCGGGCGGTGCCGCGCAACACAGTGATGGCTGGATTGCTGTCCAGGATGTTCTCGTACTTCGCGTGGCGTAGCTCATCGACACGCGCTTGCTGCTGCGCCAGCAGACGTTCGCGCAGGATGGGCGGCGGTGTGGGCGGTATGCCGGCATCGAATGGGCTTTCGCTGCGCAGGTGGGCGATATGGGCGGCGCGGATCATGATTTTCGAGGGCACGCAGCCGACATTGACGCAGGTGCCGCCGATGGTGCCGCGCTCGATGAGTGTGACGCGCGCGCCGCGCTCGACCGCCTTGAGCGCTGCCGCCATCGCGGCCCCGCCGCTGCCGATGACGGCGACGTGCGGTCCGGATACAGTTGCCTTGCGGGATGTACTGCAATAGTCATTCATGGACGGTCTCCCCGGGCCGGAATTGCGCACCTTTCTTCCGTGCAGCGCCGATTGGCCGGGGACACTAGATCCCAGGCTGAGACCGCCAGCATCAGACCGATGCCGGTATATGTCGCATAACTGCTCCAGGCGTATTGAAACCAGGGGTAGAGCGACAAAAGCAGAATACCGGGACCGAGTATGCCGAGCAGGCTGCGGTGCCATTGCCGGTGACTGAGCCAGCCTAGCGCGCCGGTTTTGTCGCCGAAGCGGGTCAGCAAGCCGAACGGATTCGTGATCATGAGGCATACCTTTAGGCTGTTGTCTGGATGTGCTAACCTTACTTCCGTAGCAAGGTACAGAGTCAATCGGTATGGCGAAGACGGCTGAGAGCATGACCATCGGTGTGCTGGCGAAGTCGGCCGGCGTCAATGTCGAGACGATCCGGTTCTATCAGCGCAAGGGGTTACTACCCGAGCCCGAGAAACCCTATGGCGGCATTCGCCGTTACAGTGTCGCCGATGTGGGGCGCGTAAAGTTCGTGAAATCCGCTCAGCGCCTGGGCTTCAAACTGGACGAGATCGGCGAGCTGCTACGACTGGAGGATGGCACCCACTGTAGTGACGCTAGCCGACTGGCCGAGCGCAAGCTCAAGGATGTGCGCGAGAAGCTGGCGGACCTGGCACGCATGGAGCGCGAGCTCTCCGAGCTGGTGCGTGCCTGTCACGCGCGTAGTGGCAATGTCTCGTGTCCATTGATCGCGTCGTTGCAGGAAGGCGATCCGCCTGCGCCGATAAGACGGGCGAAGTGATTGTCAGCTCAGTATCCGCAGTGGGCAATTACGTGAACAGCGTCGCCGAATATCGATGGGCCGTATGGACCGCGTTGCCGCGCGCAGTCCTGCTTACAGCCGGTTGCGCCGCTGTGAAAGCACCCGACCTGAAGCGGCTCCATACGCATACCGGAACCGTCGACGATCAGCCACCCGTCATTCTGATCCACGGGGTCATGGGTAGCGGACTCCGGGAAATGTCCTCATCTGCGATTGGCGTTACCGCACCGTGTTACTGCGCCATAACAAGCAGTCGCCCCAAGGTGATGCACTCCCTGTCCAATGGCGACGGGTGCTGCAAAATGGAGTCATATGTCCCTGGACCCGCCCTACGGTACTACTTAGGCGGAGCATGCTGCGAGTCGGCACCGACTGAGCTTGCGCAGGCATGTTTACTGGTCACCCAACCGAACGGTTGGGTGACAGTAGAAACAGAGAAGCTCCATCCGCCAAAAAGTGTCTCGTGCCCCATCATTTTTTCGGGTATTCGTAATTTGTTGTGTATGGCCGCTCAACTCTGAGCGTGTGTTCGGTTTCCAACATCGTAATATCTTGTGTATGGGGTGTGGCATGTTCAC
>NZ_JBYCKU010000027.1:0-46563 GCF_057473545.1 Acidithiobacillus sp. TH-A67 | reverse complement strand
CCACCGTAGATCGTCCTGGAAAGTAATCCATACCCAGGAGAACCGGACATCTCTATCTTGCCCAACACCGGACATTTCTAATGTGCTTTGACAGGGCTTGATCGAGCCGCCAAGCGCGTCGCTACAGCCGAACGCGACAATTTCTCTTATACTACAGTGCTACGCAAAATTAGGAGGCACACTATGGACACTGCAGAAATCCTCGCCCGCGCTGCGCAGCGGACCCAAGACAAGAAGCACGCAGGAGACCTGACTCCGGAAGAGGCCCATGCGCTTCTACGCGAGCATCCCAAGGCCAAATTGATCGATGTGCGCTCGCATCCCGAGCTGGAGTTTTCCGGCTTTGTCGAAGGATGTTGCCATGTGCCTTGGAAGCTCTATCCGGGCATGACCCCCAACCCGGATTTCGACCGACAGATCCAGTCCATCGCTCAGCCAGACGCTTTGTTGCTGCTGCTTTGCCGCACCGGCGGCCGCTCCACCGAGGCCGCCGAGCATCTGGCCGACCTGGGATATACGCACGCCTACAACATCCTTGGCGGTTTTGAAGGGAAGGGCGACGAACTCGGACAGCGCGGCAAGCTTGAGGGCTGGAAGGCTAGCGGTTTGCCCTGGCGTCACCCGTGAGCAGCACTCGGCCTGGCGCGGACTGATCCTCGCGCCGCACCAGCAGCAGACCCTTTCAGATCTGGCAGGCAGGGCAAAACAGCGCCGTTTTGCCCCCGACCGGCAACGACTCCAACGCTCCCCCACAGGTCGGACAGTGCCCATCCTCCCGATGGCGAGTGAGGAAGGTCTTGGGCAACAAGGGAATCTTTGCCTGCGAGCGTAGCGCCCGTTGCAAGACCTGCGGAATCTGTTCAAGAAAACGATCCCGTTCCTCTTCACTGAGGCTGGGAACCGTCCGATCTGGGCGCAAACGCGCCTGAAACAGAATCTCATCGGCCCACAGAGGACCGATGCCGGTCACGAAGCTGTCATCCAGCAGCACATTGCGCAGGGCGCTACGACGCCGCGCCAACGATTCGCGCAGATGACTCAGCCCATCTGCCGGAACGAGCAACGGATCCGGCCCCAGCTTGGTGAGAAAATCCACATCACTGCTCTCGTCCAGCAGGCGCAGGCGACTCCCCAGTTGGGTCCCCTGCAAGCGCAGGCGCAACTGTGCATTGATGGCCAGTTCCAGGCCCGCGCGGTTATCGTTGCCTTCTTCCGCTGGAGCACCGCGCTCCAGATCCATTACCAGATCTCCGCCCAACTGCAGGGCAAGGATCTCGCGTCGGTCCAGCTCGCAAAAGACCTGGGTACCGTAGCGATGGATATCGGTGATTTCCTTCCCTTGCAAGGCATCCTCCGCCAGTCCACCGGCCTCGGCAAGCTGCTCGCCCTTGGCATTCTGCAGACGCAAGGCACCGAGCTTTTTGCGCAGCACACTACGTTGCAGTTTTTGTTTGAACAATTCGATTTCGGGCAATTCTGCCATAGTCTGTACTCACTTCATTGTCATCTCGGCCCTAGTCTACCGCGCGCACCGGCCAGTCGGAAACTTGGCAGGCCGAAAGCGGGGGAATAGACTGGCAAGAACGCTAGTGAAGGAGCCATGATTTATGAGCGTCCCGACCGAGATCCAGATTCAGGTCGACACCCGCTATATTCCCGAGCAATCCAGCCCGGAGCAGGAACATTACGTCTTTGCCTACCATATTCGCATCGAGAACCATGGTCCGAAGACGGCGCAGCTGCGCAACCGCCACTGGATCATCACCGATGCGGAGGGGCGAATACAGGAAGTGCGCGGCCCCGGCGTCGTCGGCGAACAACCCACCCTCGCGCCAGGCGAGCGCTTCCAGTACACCAGCGGCACCGTGTTACCTACCCCAGTCGGCAGCATGCATGGCAGCTACCAATGGGTAAGTGAAGACGGCGATGAGTTCGAGACCCCAATCCCCGCCTTTCGCCTGGCCGTGGCCACCGTCTTCCATTGAGCTACCGGAGCCTGCAGCGCGCCTATGGTTTGTGGGCGCCCATCTACGACCGCGCAGTAGCGGGCTTTTCAGCGGCCGCACGGGCTGCCAACATTGCCAATATTCCAGCAGAGGCGCAGCGAATCCTGATCATCGGCGCCGGAACCGGTCTCGATTTTCCCTATCTACCTCCACAGACCTTCAACGTTGCAGTGGATTTCAGCGCGGCTATGCTCGCGCGAGCGCGCTCGCGGGCAGCGCAGGTGCGCCTCCTGCAGGCCGACGCCGAGCGTCTGCCGCTGCGGGATGTCAGCTTTGACGTCGTTTTACTACACCTGATTCTGGCAGTGGTACCGCACCCTTCTCGGGCCCTTGCCGAGGCGAGTCGCGTGCTGCGCCCCGGCGGCACGCTGCTGATCTTCGATAAATTTCTGCGGCCGCAGCAAAGGGCACCCCTGCGCCGACTCCTGGCCCCCCTTTCGGCGAGTCTGGCGACGCGCACCGACGTCGTCTTCGAGGACTTGCTGGCGCAGCGCCCGGAATTACGTCTGCTGGACGACCAAGCGGCCGCCCTGGGCGGCTGGTTTCGTCGCCTACGCCTGAAAAAGGCAGAAAGTCCCGCCTAGAGCGGGGCCACGTTAGCAGCTCAAGCGCCGCTGCGCGCCGCTTTTTTTCGATCGTTTTCCTTGAGAAAGCGCTTGCGGATGCGGATCGATTCCGGCGTCACTTCCACCAACTCGTCATCGGCAATGAACTCCACTGCCGCTTCGAGGCTCATGCGGATCGGCGGCGTGAGCAGGATGTTTTCGTCCGAACCCGAGGCGCGCATGTTGGTGAGTTTCTTTTCCTTGAGGGGGTTCACCACCAGATCGTTGTCGCGACTGTGGATACCGATGACCATGCCTTCATACACCTTGTCACCCGGGCTGACGAAGAGCCGCCCGCGATCCTGCAGGTTGAAGAGGGCGTAGCCCACCGCTTCCCCCTCCTCGGCCGAGATCAGCACTCCGTTGATGCGTGCCGGAATGGCTCCCTTCACCGGACCATAGCCATCGAAGATGTGACTGATGACACCGGTACCCGAGGTAGCGGTCATGAATTCCGTGTGAAAGCCAATGAGGCCACGAGCGGGGATCCGATACTCCAGACGCACCCGACCACGGCCATCGGGCTGCATGTCCTGCAACTCGCCGCGCCGCGTCCCCAGGCGCTCCATGATCGTGCCCTGATGGGTCTCTTCGACATCGATGGTCAGCGCTTCATAGGGCTCTTCCGCGACGCCATCGACAACCCTCTGAATGACCCGGGGGCGGGAAACCGCCAACTCATAGCCCTCGCGGCGCATGTTCTCGATAAGGATGGTCAGATGCAGCTCCCCCCGACCGGATACCTGAAACACATCGGCGTTGTCGGTATCTTCCACCCGCAGGGCGACATTGGTGAGGAGCTCTTTGTAGAGCCGCTCGCGCAGTTGGCGGCTGGTCACGAACTTACCCTCGCGCCCAGCAAAGGGACTGGTATTGACCTGAAAACTCATGTTCAGGGTAGGTTCGTCGATGGGTTTCCATGGCAGCGGTTCCGGTGCTTCGGGGGCAGCGATGGTGGCACCAATGGACGGCGCATCGAGGCCAGTGACGGCAACAATATCGCCAACACCGGCACCATCCTCCCAGGGAATCCGCTTCAGGCCCTCAAAGCCCAGCACCTGCAGAATTCGGCCTTTTATGGGCTTGGCTTCCTGCCCCTGCAGCATGACCACGTCCTGGCCTGGTCGGATGCGTCCGCGACGCACCCGGCCAATGGCGATCTGTCCCACATAGCTGGAGTAGTCCAGATCGGCAATTTGCAGTTGCAACGGCGCTTCCGGATCGCCCTCGGGCGCTGGTACATGGCTCAGAATCAGTTCGAAGAGCGGGCGCATATCGCCTTCGCGCACGCTTGGGTCTTCTCCGGCATAGCCCTGCAAGCCCGAGGCGTACATCACCGGGAAGTCCAACTGCTCCTCCGTGGCACCGAGCTTGTCGAAAAGGTCCAGCGTCGCGCTGATGACGTAATCGGGACGCGCGCCAGGCCGGTCGATCTTGTTGATGACGACGATTGGCTTGAGCCCTAGCTCCAGGGCCTTGCGCGTCACAAAGCGGGTTTGCGGCATGGGGCCTTCTACGGCATCCACCAGCAGCAACACCCCATCCACCATTCCCAGTACCCGCTCTACCTCGGCACCAAAGTCGGCATGGCCGGGGGTGTCGACAATATTGATGTGGGTTTCACCCCACTGCACCGCGGTGTTCTTGGCCATGATGGTGATGCCGCGCTCCTTTTCCAAGGCGTTGCTGTCCATGACCCGCTCTTCCACCTGTTGATGCGCGGCGAAGGTACCGGATTGCTTGAGCAGTTGATCGACCAGGGTGGTCTTGCCGTGGTCGACGTGGGCGATGATGGCGATGTTACGAAGTTGACGTGACACAAATTTCCCCAATAAAGACAGAGCCGGCTGGCAGCGGGCTCTCTTATAACGACATGCCCCCCAAAAAGCAAACCGCCCCGCCACGAAAACTCGTGACAGGGCGAAGAAACGAGGCGCCGAAGCGCCCCGCTAGGCTTAAGCGAACTTAGAAGCCAGCCTGGAACTGCAACATCAGCGTGTTGTAGGCCATGCCGTTGATGGGGGCACCATTGCCGCCAAAAACGCCACCCAGGGTCCCAGTACCGAATTTGCCGTTGCGAGCCGTGGGGATGATGTAGTTCACCTGAATCTCCGCTGCGTGCGGGTTATTCGGATTGACATAATAATTCAAGCCGACCGTGGTGTTATCCAGCTTCGCATCGTAACCCTGGTAATTGTTGTAGCTGAAAGAATCGAAGCGAACCGCAGGCTCAATATCGAGCCATGATGGCGTTAGCGTCATCTGGTAAAGATTTACGCCAAGTCCAACATTCCAGTCCTGCGCCATGTAGCCAGGATTGCCGTCGCGGGTCTGACCGGTATGCAGGTTGGTATAACCGGCAACGTAGTGGATGCCCATCAGTCCACCGTGGACGCCGACGTTCCAGGTGTAAAGGGAATCAACGTTGTTGGCAACACCAAGGGCATTCGGCTTGTTTGGCAAAGTCATACGAGAGCCACTGATTTCAGCTTTGACCAAGGGACCCATGAAATCGTAGGTTAAGCGTGCAGATGCCAGATAGCCGCCACTACCATTCAGGAAGCCACCCTGACCACTACCAAAAGGATTGGAACCGGAAACCTCCCAGTTGTAGGCGCTGCCGTAATCCAGAGAGGTCTCATCGGCGATAGCGACAGCGTAGCCAATACCCGTGCCCATTACGTCATTAGCGTGCAGCATCGCACCGGCACTACGTCCCGGCAACAACGACTGGGCCATAGAACGAAAGATAAAGGGCAAGGCGTTGCCTTGCGTGTCGATATACTCATTGCCTACAGGCTGCTTGAACTTACCCACCTCCAGCTGCACGAAGGGAACTGGGGCAAAGTTGATCCAGGCATCCAGAATGGAAGCATTGCCACCATTACCCAGACCATTGTTCAGAGCATTGGTACTATATCCAGGAATGCCTTGATTGCCAGCATTGTTCCCACTGATAGCGGCATTATCCCAGCCAGCCATGATGTTATACGTCACACCATCCGTTGCCTCACCCTTCACACCCAAGCGGATGCGATTGGCACCGAAAACTAGGCCATTGGAGCCAGACTGAGAGCCGTTCGTTGACGTACCAAACTGCTGGCTGCCGGTGATCTGGGCATAGCCATACAGGATCGGGCCGTTGTCCTTGGCGGAACTGTCGGCCGCAAAGGCCGCACCGGGGACCAGTACTGCAGCAGCAACTGCAAAAGCTACAAGATTCTTCTTCATGACAAAGCTCCTCCTCATGAGCCGTTGTTACAATACAACGATAGAAGTTATAGCACCCCTTTTGCGCCTTTGCAACGGCACGCCAAGAACTTTTTGCAACGAGCCACTAAGAAAGGGAATTCTGCGGGACCCGTACGCTTTCCCCGCTCGCCATAGCGGCGCGACGCGCGCTCAGGTTGGCGCGCAAAAAGGTGATGGCGCGGCGGTACTGTCCGAGTTCGCGGTCCACCTCCAAGACCTGATCGAGGAGCTCCGCTGGCGAGGCACCCGGCAAACCGCGCAAGAGGCGGTGCCAGCGGTCGTCGACGCGCTCCTGGCCTGCGAGCAGGGCATCCAGAACGGAAAGGGAGTCCAGGCACTCGGCCGGACACTGGGAGTCACAGAGCTGATGAAGGAGATGAATGCTATCCATGGCGGTCTGCTTTGCGGTGACTAGGGTTATAACACTACGACCGTGGGCAAAACGGAAAGTTGCGCGCCCACAAAAAAACCGGGGCAGTGCCCCGGTTCTTTGACACTGCCCCGATCAGTGGGCAGCGTAGATGCTCTTTTTGGTGAAGCGTCCGCGGAACACCCAGATCTGGTACCAGTTGTACATGATCATGATGGGTACAAAACCCGTCATGAACAAGGTGAATACCGCCAGCGAATTGGCAGGGTTAGCGGCCTCCTGAATCGTCCAGGTGCCGGGCACGATATAGGGGTACATGGTTGCCCACATGGCAGCCCAAAGGAGTACTACTACGCCTTCTCCCCAGAGCAGAGCGACGAAGTTGTGCCCTGCCGAATGATTGCTCATCGACTTGAAGGCAAAGAACAGCACAATCACCATCCAGGCCGCCCAGACCCACCAGTTCGGCCCGGTCCATTTGGCCGCAGCCCAAGGAAAGATGGCGTAGGACCAGACGAGGGTTACCACGATGGCAGCCAGGGCCAGGAGCGAGAAGAGGCTGGTCCAGCCCTTGGCGCGCTCGTGGATCACATCGCCGGGGACAAAGCGCGCGCAGAGGTACAGGCCACCGGCCAGCCCCGCGGCGATGACCGCACCAAAACCCGTCCAGATGCTGAAAGGCGTCAGCCAGGTCAGTGCGGTGCCTGAGAAGTGCATGACCGGGGTGCTGTAGTCCCTCCCGGCAATATGCGCCATGGCCAGGCCGTTCTGCATGGGGAAACCCTGCAGGCTAGCGCCCAGGGCGACACCAGCAAAGAACGGCGCCAGCAGACTGCCGATAGCAAAGAACCAGCCCCAGACCTTGCGGCTGGAACGGGCATGGACATGGAACTCGAAGGCCACAGCACGCATAATGATGGCCCAAAGGGCGATCATCAGCGGGATCATCAGGTAGTTGAACGCTGAGCCATAGACCAGCGGAAAGGCGCCAAAGAGCACGCCGCCGGCCACGACCAGCCAGGTCTCGTTGCCGTCCCAAAAACCAGCCATCGACGCCATGATCGCGCCGCGCTCGTCTTCATCCTTAGAAAACAATGCAAAAATTCCGGCACCCAGATCGGCGCCATCCAAAGCGATATAAAACAGAAACATCAGCCCCAGCAAAATCCACCACCAAGTAGATAGAGCTGAGGTAATCCGCACGATGTCGTGGGTAAAATCCATGGTAACCTCCGTCAAAATCAGTAAATGGAGTGGCACAGGCCACCCCACGAGGCTTAGCGCTCAGCCTTCAGCATTGGCTTGGCGAAGCTGGCCTGCGCGTGTCCACCGCCGGCGTGCGCATCGCCCTCTTCCCCGTGGTGGAAGAGCTGATCCGATGGGGCAATACCGTCCACCCCCTTGGCAATGACGCGGGCGAAGAAGTACCAGGCACCCGCCCACACCAGAAGTTCAAAGACGATGTAGCCAGCAAACCAGATGACTTCCTGGGCCACGCTCATGTGGCTGACCCCCTGATAAGTACGCATCAGGCCGTAGACCACCCAAGGCTGGCGGCCGATTTCACGTACCCACCAACCGGTCCAGATGGCGAGGTAGGGCAGGAAGGCAGAGAAGACTACTACCCGCAGGAACCAGGGACTTTTACGGAGCGATTCAGCATGGAGCTTGCCACGCAGGCGCAACCAGTTGCCCCAGAACGCCACGAAGAAGAGGAAGAAACCAATCGCCACCATCATGCGGAAGGAGTAGAAGGGCACCCAGACATCCGGGCGATCCTCGGGCGCAAACTGGTCCATGCCCTTCACCACACCGTTCCAGGTATGCGTTTCCAGTAGACTCAAGACATGCGGGATGGAGATCTGGAAGAGGTTGCCGTCGTTGTTGGCATTGGGGATGGCGATCAGGTTCCAGCTGGTGTTCGGCTTTCCATCCGGCAAATAGGTATGGTAGTGCCCTTCCATGGCCGCCAGAGAGGTCGGCTGGGTATCCGCCACATCCTTGCCAACGCTATCACCGATAAAGATCTGGATGGGCGTCACGATGAGCAAGGCGAGAAGGGTGGGCTTGAGCATCTTGGTGAAGAGATCGGCGTTGCGATTCTTGAGAATGAACCAAGCACTCACGCCAGCCATGACGAAGAGAGACAACTCCACCGTTGCCACCCACATGTGCGGGAAGCCCCAGACAAAGTTGTCATTGAGGATGGCGTGCCACCAGTTCTCGACCTGGAAGAGGCCATCCTTGAGCACGACACCGTTGGGGGTCTGCATCCAGGAATTGGCGACCAGGATCCACATTGCCGAAAGACTAGAGGACAGGCCGACGTTGAAGGTGGCAAAGGCGTGCATGCCCTTGCTGACCTTACCCCAGCCAAAGACCATCAGGCCAATGAAGCCAGCTTCGTACATGAAGGCGGTAATGGTCTCGAAGCCCAGGATATTGCCAAAGAACGGGCCCGCGGCCTGAGAGAAAGGGCCATAAAGGATACCGAAGGCCATCTCCATGGTCACCCCGGTCGCCACACCGGCACCAAAGTTGATGATAAAGATCTTCTCGAAGAAGCGATTGAGCTTATACCAGCGCTCGTCACCGGTACGCAGCCAAGCAATCTCCAGGAAAAATAGCAGCCAGGACATGCCGATGGTCAACGGCGTCCAGAGGATGTGCATGGTCGTGATCCACGCAAAGTCCAGCCGACTGAGCAGGACGGGTAAACTGTTTTCGATGATCATTGCTGATTCCTCGACTCGCTAAGGTTATAGGTGAACTACTGCCCCCTGGCGAGCAAAGGGCGTGCCACATTTCTGGCGGAGGGAACGGCAGAAAGAATAAGGAATTGGTGATATAGCCAGTCGCAGCCCGTTCAAATGCACCAAAAGCATCGGTTCATTTGCACCGCACCCGTCCAAATAACCCAATATAATCATATATCTAGATATTTTGTTCAATTTTTATCCTTGCGCCTGCCATGTCCTTCTCCTACTCTTTCTGAAGAATCTCCCAATCAACTTGGCAAGCCCAGGAGAGTGAACATGTGCGCAACAAGATTGCAGGATTTATCGGCCTGGCAGCGAGTGCAGAAGCAACGAGAGGATTGGGGTAATGCGAAGATCGTCGACCTCTTCGACGCGGATCCCGAGCGCGGCAGCCACATGACCGCCGAGGCCTGTGGCATCTACCTGGACTATTCGAAGAACTGGCTACGGCCGGAAACTCTAGCGGCACTGATCGATCTGGCGCGAGAGCGCGGTCTGGAAGCGCGGCGCGCCGCCATGTTCGCTGGCGAGCATATCAATAGCACCGAAGATCGCGCTGTCCTGCATTGCGCCCTGCGCGCACCGAAAGATGCCCAGATCTGCGATCAGGGCGTCAACGTCGTGCCCGAGGTGCACGCGGTTCTGCAGCGCATGATGACCTTCTGCGACAAGGTCCACCAGGGCGAGTGGCTAGGCGCGACGGGCAAAGCCCTGCGCCAGATCGTCAACATCGGTATCGGCGGCTCTTACCTGGGGCCGGAGATGGCCTATCGGGCCTTGCGCCAGCAGCGGATGGCAGGTATCCGCGAGCACTTCGTGGCGAACGTCGATGGTGCGGCGCTCGCTGCGGTACTCGCCGAGATCAACCCCGAAGAAACTCTGTTCATCATCGCCTCGAAGACTTTTACTACCTTGGAAACCATGACCAATGCCCACGCCGCCCGACGCTGGCTGGTAGCGGCCCTGGGCGAGGCGGCGGTGGAGCAACACTTTGTTGCAGTCTCTACCAATGACAAGGCGGTCGCCGCCTTTGGTATGAATCCGGAGCATAGCTTTGGCTTCTGGGACTGGGTAGGCGGGCGCTACTCGATGGATTCCGCCATCGGCCTGGCCACCATGCTGGCGATCGGTTCGGCGGCCTTTACCGAGATGTTGCGCGGTTTCCATGCCATGGATGAACACTTTCGGCATGCCGAACTGGCGCAGAACCTGCCTGTCCTGCTAGGTTTGATCTCGGTCTGGTACAACAACTTCTGGGGCGCTCAGAGCCAGGCGATCCTGCCCTACGCCCACGACCTCGCCCGCTTTCCCGCCTATCTGCAGCAACTGCAGATGGAGAGTAACGGCAAACGGGTAGATCTGGCAGGGAACCCTCTCTCCGTAGATAGCGGCCCGATCATCTGGGGGGAACCAGGCACCGACGGCCAACATTCCTTTTATCAGTTGCTGCATCAGGGAACCCGTTTGGTGCCCTGCGATTTGATTGGTTTTATTGCGCCCCTCAGCGAATACCGCGATCAACATGACCTGCTCATGGCCAATCTCTTTGCACAAAGTGAGGCCCTGGCCTTTGGCCGTTCGGCGGACGAACTGCGTGCCCTGGGGGTACCCGAAGCACAGATTCCCCACCGGGTTTCCCCCGGCAATCGGCCCAGCAATCTGCTCCTCGTCGATGCCCTCACACCGTTTTCTCTGGGTGCCCTGGTCGCCCTCTACGAACACAGCGTCTTCACCCAAGGGGTGATCTGGGGCATCGACTCCTTTGACCAGTGGGGGGTAGAGCTCGGTAAGGTCTTGGCCACGCGCGTCGAATCGGACCTACAGGGCAAAACCCATCATCCCCACGACAGCTCTACCCAGGCACTGATCGAGCGCTACCGCGCCAGTCGCAGCTAGGCGGCGGGAACTTTTCCCGGCGGCAGTTTTTCCAAAGGGAAATCTTTCCTGAAGAGTTCTGCCGCCCCTATGAAGAAAACCGCCGCGTTTTTTGCTGTTTTGCTGGTCTCCAGCACTGCCTATGCCGTCGTACCCACCCCCACCCTGCCCGCCGCACCCCCCATGCCGGCGCCACAGATTTCTGGGGTCAAGGCGGCGGTGCTGATCGACGTGAATACCGATCAAGTCCTGCTCGACCAAAATGGGCAAGCGAGCCATGACCCCTCGGGCCTGGTAAAACTAATGACGGCCTATCTGCTCTACCAGGCAGAAGCGCAGAAGATGTTGCAATCCGACCAGCAGGTCTCGGTAAGCGTCGATGCCTGGCATGCCCCTGGCTCGCGCATGTTCATCCAGCCCGGGCTGCCGGTTACCGTCGACCAGCTTACTCATGGCCTGCTGATCGACGGGGGTAATGACGCCGCCATTGCCATCGCCCAATCAGTGGCAGGTAGTGTTGCCGGTTTTGTCGACCTGATGAACCGCGAAGCCGCCAGCATGGGGCTGGCCCAGACCCATTTCGTCAATCCCGATGGCATGCCGACGCCCGGACAGCGCAGTACGGCGCTCGACATCGCCCGCTTGGCACGCGCCCTGGTGGTGAAATTCCCGCAGATAGAGAAGGTCGCAGGGCAGGCAAGTTACCGCTACAACCACATCACCCAGTACAACTACAACCCGCTGGCAGGGCAGCACGGTATCACTGGTCTGGGAGTGGGCTTGGCCTCCGCCAACAACTGGGATCTGGCCGTCAGCGCCAGCCAGGACGGCCGGGGCCTAGTAGCGGTCATCCTGGGCGCCAGCTCCCGTGCCGTCGCCGGTACCGATGCCGCCGCCATGCTCCACTACGGTTTTCATGGCTGGCAGCAACAGCAGGTCTACCCGGCCGGCGCGATGGTGGCACAAATCAAGCGGATCGGCTGGAGCCCGGAGACTCTCTCGATCATCACCCCCAAAGCGATCAACGTGGCCATTCCCCGGCCCAGTCAAGGTAAGGTGGAAAGCCGCTTCGTCGCCGCCAGCAACCTGCAGGCCCCGATCAAGGCCAACAGCAACGTGGGCACCCTCGACATCCTCTGGCAGGGCAAAGTCCTGAAGTCGGAGCCGGTTCTGGCGAAAAATGCGGTGGCCAAGGCCGGCTGGTTCGGCCGTCTCTGGCATCGCGCGCAGGGTGCATTGTGAGCGGCGTACGATCGCGCTCCCGCGAGGCCTGAACGATGACTGCGACTACCTTCTTCCGCCAGCGCAGCTGGCGGTTCTGGCTGGTCTTTGTCGTTCTCTTCGTATTGGTGAACGCCGCTGTTGCCGTTGCTTTCTGGACCTATCGTATCTACCAGGAACTTCCTCCGGTGCAAGCACTGGAACATTGGCATCCGGCCGAGCCGCTACGAATCTATGCCGGCAACGGTAAGCTCCTGCAGGTCATCGGTCCGCAGTTGCGCTACGCCCTGCCCATCCGTCAGGTTCCGAAGCGCCTGCAAGATGCCTTCATCGCCGCCGAAAATTCCAAGTTCTACAGCCACAACCCGCTGTATTATCCGGTCAGTTTTCCCGGCATCGTTCGCGCTGCCTGGGTGGACCTCATTCATTGGGGACCAGTGCAGGGGGCCAGCACGATCACCGAGCAGGTTGCCCGCAATTTTTATCTGACCCCCAAAAAGACCATCACCCGCAAGGTGGCAGAGATCCTGCTCGCCTATAAACTGGCGCAACATCTCGATCGCGCGCAGATCCTCGATCTCTACGTCAACAAGATTTATCTGGGCGAAGGCGCCTACGGAGTGCAGGCCGCCGCCGAAACCTATTACGGCAAGACGGTCTCGCAACTGAGTTTGGGCGAGATGGCGACTCTGGCAGGCTTGCCGGCTGCCCCGTCGGTGTTCAACCCCATCGCTTCGCCGGCCTCGGCCAAGACCCGGCGCGATTATGTACTGCGACGCATGGCAAAACTGGGGTTCATCAGCGAGGCTGCTGCGCAACGCGCCATGGCCGAGCCGATTCGCGCCCGCTACCACGCCCCGGCAAGCAATCTGGCTCCCTACGCCACCGACTGGATCCGTAGCTGGCTGGAAAAGCATTTTGGCCCCGACTTTACCTATCGTAGCGGCCTGCGGGTCTATACCAGTATCGATCCGCGCGATCAGCGGGCAGCCAACCAGGATGTGGCAATTGGCCTGGAAAATTACGCCATGGGCCTCGATAGTATGGACCCGAAGGCTTGGCGTGGCCCGATTGCGCAACTGCGCGGAGAGATGCTCCAGGCCGCTCTGCATGGACAGCGTCCGCCCATGTTACCGGACTTCGACCCGGCCAACCTGCGCTGGGCGGTGGTGGAAAATGTCGATGCGCAGAGAGCGCGAATTGACATCGAAGGAGAACGGCAGGCCGACCTGCGTCTTCCAGACGTGGCCTGGGCCCGGCTACGCCCCAACGGCCAGCGCCCGACGAGCGTGAATCAGGTACTGGCAGCTGGCGATCTCATCTGGGTACGGCACTATGTCGCCGCAGCGACGGAAGGCACCGGCAATCCTGTCTGGGGTACCAAGGTCTGGCACGCTGTTCCGCACCCTGGCTGGCAGTTGGCGCAGATCCCCCACGTCCAGGGCGCCCTGGTTTCGCTGAATAGCCACAGCGGCGCCATCCTTGCCCTGGTCGGCGGCTTCAGCTACGAACTCAGTCATTTTGATCGCGCCCTGTATTCTTACCGACAACCGGGATCCGGCTTCAAGCCCTTCGTCTACGCCTCTGCCATCGACGCGCCAACGCTGCTGGCCAGTGGTCACAAGGGCTACTACACCCCAGTTTCGTTGATTGCTGACACGCCCCTGATCATCCATCTGGCAGATGGACAGATCTACGCGCCCACCAACTACAGTCCACCTTTTCCAATACCCCCTTCCCCATTTGGGAGGATCTGGCAGATTCCCACAATGTGCCGAGCGTGCGCCTGCTCATGGATGTGGGCATTCCTTATGCGAAAACCTACGTGCACCGCTTTGGCTTTCCCGCCAAACAGGTACCAGCAACCCCGTCCATGGTGCTCGGCGCCGGCGATTTCACGCCCCTACAAATGGCGCGCGCCTATGCCACCTTCTCCAGTGGCGGCTTTCTGCCCCATCCCTATCTCATTCGCAAGGTGGTCACCGCCAACGGCACCGACGTGGCGCTTCTGCACTGCCCCTTGGCCTATAAGCCACCCGCCCGGCAGACGGTCATCCCCCCGGGGGTGGCCTATCTGATGACGCGGATGATGGAGAGGGTGATACGGGTCGGGACGGGGGTCGCCGCGCAGATCCTGCATCGCCATGACCTCGCCGGAAAAACCGGCACCACCAATGCCGAAGAAAACGCCTGGTTCAATGGTTTCAATCCGGATATCACGACCTCGGTATGGGTGGGCTACGACGATAACCATAGCATGGGGACCTGGGCGGCGGGGGCCCGCGAGGCCCTGCCGATCTGGATACGCTATATGGGGACGGCTCTACAGGGCATGCCGGATACCGGCTTTTTCCGACCGCCCGACGTCGTCACCGCGCGCTACGATCCGCAGACTGGCACCCTGGCCGATCCTGGGACAGATGGCAGCCCTAGCAAGCTGGGATACTTTTTGGCGGGCTATCTGCCTCCCGCAGCCCAGACGCCACGACAGGAACAAGAGCAGAGTTTCGTGCGCGCATTGATGAAAATTTTTTAGGAGCAAGAATGACGAAAGAGGGCAATAATGCCAGCGCTTACGCCTGGGTTTGGAGTACGCTGGTCCTTCTCTTAGCGGTGGTCGCGTACTTTTTTCTGCATACTTGGTTGGTGAACGATGTTGACCGGCCCGACCCACATCCGTTGACTGTCATCGAAGGAAACGCCGCAACGCCCGCCCCGCAACTCCCCAATCACAAAACCCTCGACGGTCAGGCCGCTCCGTACTCCTGAAAATCAGTCCATGAACAGGGAACTGACGGAGTCTTCCTCGGCAATCCGGCGGATGGTTTCGGCAAAGAGTTCAGCGACCGAGAGCACGCGAATCTTGTCACAGGCGCGCGCCTCGCTGCTCAGGGGGATGGTATCGGTCACCACCAGTTCGTCGAGGTCGGAGCCGCTGATGCGCTCGATCGCCTTGCCGGATAGCACCGGGTGAGTGCAGTAGGCGCTCACGCGCAGTGCCCCCCGCGTCTTCAGGGCATGGGCTGCCTCGCAAAGGGTATTGGCGGTATCGACCATGTCATCCACCAACACACAACTGCGCTCATCCACTTCACCGATGATGTTCATGACCACCGATTCGTTGGGACGCGGCCGGCGTTTGTCGATGATGGCGAGATCGACTTCCAGACGCTTGGCGATGGCACGGGCGCGCACCACACCACCAACGTCGGGGGATACCACCATGAGATTTTCCGGATTCTGCCGCCAGATGTCGCCGAGCAGAATGGGGGAGGCGTAGATGTTGTCTACCGGAACGTCGAAAAAGCCCTGGATCTGGTCCGCATGCAGGTCCATGGTCAGGACGCGGTGCGCGCCGGCGGTGGTTACCAGATCGGCGACGAGTTTGGCGGTGATCGCTGTGCGGGCACGGGATTTGCGATCCTGCCGCGCATAGCCAAAGTACGGCATGACGGCAGTAATGCGATTGGCCGAGGCGCGCTTGAGGGCGTCGATCATGGCCAACAGTTCCATGAGATGATCGTTGGTCGGGGCACAGGTGGGTTGCAAAACGAAAACGTCGTGACCGCGGACATTTTCCAGAATCTCGACGAAGACCTCGCCGTCACTGAAGCGGCTGACCTCCGCCCGCCCCAGGGGGATCTGGAGAAATTTGACGATCTGTGCTGCCAGGGCGGGATTGGCGTTCCCGCTGAATACCATCAGGCTACCGTGAGACATGAAAGGATGGATACCTCTGCACTGTCCGCAAAAATAAAATGGCTGGGGCGCCAGGATTCGAACCTGGGAATGCCGGAATCAAAATCCGGTGCCTTACCGCTTGGCTACGCCCCAGCAGGGATTTCCGGGAGAAGTTCGAGAAGCGGGTGGCGGTTACATCCTCTCACCAACCACCCACGCCACGACGCTGGCAGACGGTCGAGAAGGACGCCATTCGCCGTCTCTTCCGGAACTTCGGCAAAACAGCAGGCACCGCTGCCCGTCAATCTTGCATTCCGCAGGCCCTGGGCACGCAGCCAATCGATGCACTCGGCAATGACAGGGTAGCGACTCCGGACCAGGGGCTCCAGGGTGTTCTCCTGCTCTCCCCCCAAAAACGCCGATATTGTGCTGGGCGGGTGTTGGCGTGTCAATTCGGGGGCGCGGAAAATTTCCGCGGTGGCGACGGATACGCCGGGGTGCACGAGCAGATACGGGAGCTCCGGGATCGGCGGCATGGGCTGCAGGATCTCGCCGATGCCTTCCGCCCAGGCGCTGCGGCCAAAGAGGAAAATGGGTACATCGGCACCGAGGGTAGCACCCAGAGAGATCAATTCCGCCCGTGACAGGGCGCAGTTCCAGAGATGGTTGAGCACCAGCAGGGTAGTGGCGGCATCAGACGAACCTCCGCCCACGCCGCCTCCCTCGGGCAAGTGCTTGCGCAGGGTAATCTCCACGCCTTCGCGCACGCCGCAGCGCTCGGCGAGGAGGCGCGCAGCGCGCAGAGTCAGTTCCTTTTCCGGCGCCAGGCCTGCAGGCCCGCCAAAGGAGCGAAACACGCCGGATGGCGCCGAGGCAAAGTGCAGATCGTCGCGCAGGTCCAGAAACTGAAAGACGCTTTGCAGAAGGTGATAGCCATCGTCGCGCTGACCGATGACCCGCAACATCAGATTCAGTTTGGCCGGCGCCGGATACCATTGCTCGTACATCATTGCCCCAGTTGCCAGTTGCTGACCGCGATGCGCAACTGCAGGTCATCTGGCCCGGAGGCCTGCAGAAGGGCCGGCATCTGCAAGCCTCCCACAGCGTCAAAGCGCAGATATTGCAATTGCCAGCTGCCCCAGCGCGCACGCTGCGGCAGCCCGGCGGCATCGTAGGCATCCACTTGCCCGGCTGGCGGAATGCCGAGCAGCCACTGGGGGAGTTCCGCAACGGGCAATGCAACCCCGAGTAGCCGTTCGAGCAAGACGCTCATGGTACTCGCCGTCAGGCGCTTACCACTGGCTTCCAGCAGCTCGGCCTGCGTACCGTCATCGCGTAATTCGGCGACCGTGTTGCCCAGGGGCCCCAGAATACGGAGCTGCTCGCCGCTTGCCTGCTGCCGCCAGACAAAGCCAAAACTCTGGCTCTCACGCGGGCTGCGCAGGGAGGCCTGGCCCGTAGCCGTCCAGCGCGGTACCGAGGCGAGAACCTGCGCCCGCTGCTGCGCCGGCAGGACGAGCTGCGCCCGCCCCGTCGGGGCGGGTAGCTGGGCGCAGGCGCCGAGCAAAAGCAGGGCGGGAATGGCCAAGGCCCGCCAGTTCTGCCGCATCAGACCTTTCATGGGTGCAACAGGGCCTCCTGTAACTCCTTACTGTCGGGATGCTTTTCGAGGCCACGCTGCCACAGGGCACGCGCCTCCTGCTGACGCCCCAGCTGCCAGAGGACCCGACCCAGATGATCGAGTACTTCCGGCTCGTCGCCCAGCTGGGCATGGGCTTTTTGCAGGTAGACCAGAGCCTTCTTTTGATCACCCTGCAGGTGGTAATACCAGCCCATGCTATCCTGGATGTTGGCGTCTTCGGGGGCCAGCTGGATGGCCTTTTCGAGATACGCCCCGGCCTGCGCCAGTTGCTGGCGTCGTTCGAGCAGGCTGTAACCGATGAAGTTATAGGCTTGCGCATCATCTGGGCGCAGCTCGATGACGATGCGCATGGCCTTTTCCATGCCGGCATAGTCCTTTTGCAATTCGGCGATGGCGCCACGGGCATACCACAGGGCGGCATCGCGGGGGTGGTGCTCCAGGGCCTGATCGAGCAGCTGCGCGGCAGCGGCATAATCGCCCTCTTCCTGCAGTAATTGCGCACGCAGGAGAGGAATCTGCGCATCGTTCGGGTGTCGTGCCTGCAGTTTCTGCAGCTCCGCCAGCGCCTTGCTCTTTTGCCCTTGCGCATAATAGGTCTGGGCGATGCGCAACTGCGCCTCATCTGCCAAAGGCGTACCAGCCAGCTTGGCATACGCCTCCCGCGCCTTCGACCATGCCTTTTGACCTTCCGCGATACGCCCTTGGTAGTAGGGAACCAGTGGCGAGTGCGGAGCCAGCTCGCGGAAATGCTCCAGCGCCTGCTGGGCCCCCGGCCAGTCCCTTTCGGCAATGGCCAGGGGTAGCAACTGGTTCCAGACCTTGGGTTGATCCGGCTGCAACAGGCTGATCTGCTGCAATACCCGATAGGCTTGTGTTTGTCCACCGAGACTGAGGTAGAGCGTGGCCAGATAGCTACGCGCCTGCACGGCGCTCGGATGTGCGGCACAGAAGCCCTGCAGCATCTGCAACGCCGCCAGGGAGTTCCCCTGTTGGCGTAGACTTTCGGCCTGCAATACCGCCGCCTCTTCCCAGTCCGGGCGCAGTCGCAGTGCCGCAGCAAAGGCCTCGGCTGCGCGTTTCGGCTGCTTCTGCAGCAAGGCAAGGCGACCCAGGGCGAGCTGCGCGGCAGCAGAATGGGGATGATTCTGGATGACCGTGTGGAGCAGTCGTTCTGCATCACCAAAACGGCCATGCTGTGCCAGCAATTCGGCCAGTTGGCTACTCACCCGCTCCTCATCGGGAAAACGCGCCAGCGTCGCCTGCAGCAGTTCCAGGGCCGCCGGCTCCTGACCATCGGCAAGGAGCAGACCGGCTTCAAAGCGCGCGGACTCGCTGTCCTCGGGTGCCAATTCATGCCATCTCTTGGCCCAAAGCAGTGCCTTGGGCAGATCTCCAAGCTGCGCTGCGGCCTTGGCTGCCGCCGCCAATATGGGCGCCGTGGGGAGTTGGTCAACGCTGTGCTGCCAGGCCGGGATGGCGACTGCGGGATCCTGTTGTTGGGTGGCAAACTCTGCACTGAGGAGGTAGTACAGACTCTCCCCCGTCAACTGGACGCTCGCCCCGGCCCAGGGAGACAACCCAAATACTATCAAGGCCAGCCAA
This sequence comes from Acidithiobacillus sp. TH-A67, assembly GCF_057473545.1. Taxonomy (NCBI): domain Bacteria; kingdom Pseudomonadati; phylum Pseudomonadota; class Acidithiobacillia; order Acidithiobacillales; family Acidithiobacillaceae; genus Acidithiobacillus; species Acidithiobacillus sp. TH-A67. The sequence goes on along the minus strand of NZ_JBYCKU010000027.1, from coordinate 27,550 downwards.
CGCCACTGCATCTTCCTGCCCATACCATTCCCTGCCCACCGCGATGCGCCGACAATAGCGCCAGCCCCAGCGGCTTGCAATCCGGACACGCCTTGCGGACAATGCGCGGGTATTATCAGGTCCCAATGTTACGGATGGTACCACCATTTTTTGCTACGGTTTGAGTCATCACAGCGCACCCATCGAGGTTCGCGAAAAAGTCGCATTTGCGCCGGAGCAACTGGCAGCGGCCCACCGGGATCTACTGGCCCAAAATCTGGCCAGGGAAGCCCTGATCGTTTCCACCTGCAACCGCACCGAAATCTACACCTACGGCGGGTCGGGCCCCAGAGAAAGTCATCTGCAGCATTGGCTGGCCGACTTTCACGGTATCGACGCCGATCTCTTGACCGGCAACAGCTTCAGCTTTCATGACGCGGCAGCCGTACAGCATCTGTTTCGCGTGGTTTGTGGCCTCGATTCCATGATCATCGGCGAACCGCAGATTTTGGGCCAGGTGAAAGACGCCTACCAGATCGCAGCGGACAGCGACAGTACCGGGCCCGTCCTCAACCGTCTGCTGCACTGGGCCTTCCGTGTCGCCAAACAGGTGCGCACGGAAACCGCCATTGGTGCAGCGCCGGTGAGCGTGGCCTATGCGGCAGTGACCCTGGCGCGGCAGTTGCTGGGTTCCCTGCAGGGCAAGCGGGTGCTGCTCATCGGTGCGGGCGAGACCATCGAACTGGTCGCCACGCACCTGCGCGAGCATGACCTGGATGGATTTCACGTCGCCAACCGCAGTCCCGAGCGCGCTCGCCTGCTCGCCAATCGCCTGGATGGGCAGGCGCATCCCCTGGAAGATGCGGCGGCCCTGCTTCCCAAAGTCGATCTGGTTCTGAGCTGTACCGCGAGCCCCCAAGTGATCCTGCACTCCGCTGACGTTCAGCCCGGGTTGCCACACGAGCGTGGCAGTCTACTCTTTCTCGATCTGGCCGTGCCGCGTGACCTCGACCCTGCCATTGACGAGCTCGACGGCTGCTATCTGTATACCATCGACGACCTCAACGACATCGCCCAGGCCGGCATGCAGGCGCGGCGCGAAGCGGCGACCGAGGCGGAGCAGATCATTGCCCAAGAGGCCGATGGGTTTCAGCAATGGCGCGACAGCCTGGAAGTGGTGCCCGCCATTCGTCGCTTGCGGGAGCACGTCGAGCAGGCGCGGCAGGTGGAGTTACAGCGTTTCCGACACTATCTGCAGCATGGGCAGGACCCCGAGGCAGTGCTGGACGCCTTCTCGAAGGCGCTCATGAACAAGGTCCTGCACGACCCCATCTCGACCTTACGCCAGCCCTGCCAGGAAGCCACCAGCGAGGCCCTGGTCGCCTCTCTCGACATCCTCTTTCATCTCAGCGACGCAGAAGGATGAGTCTTAGCCCCCGTTTGGCGGGCCAGCTCGAGCAGTTGAGCCTGCGTGCCGAAGAACTCGAACATCGTCTTGCAAGCCCCGAAGTTTTACAGGACCCGCAGCAATATCAAGCCTTGTCCCGTGAGCTGGGCGAACTGCAACCGTTGCGTGACCTGCTCGCGCAACAGGAACGCCGGCAGGCAGCACGTGACGATGCCCTGCGCATCCTGCGCGAAGAGAGCGATGTCGAACTGCGCGGCCTGGCGAGCGAAGAACTGGCCGCGGCGGAGAGCGAACTTGCCGAACTCGAGGCGGAGCTGCGCCTGCGCCTGCTCCCCAAGGATCCGCAGGACGAACGCAACGTCTTTCTGGAGATCCGTGCCGGCACCGGTGGCGAGGAGGCAGCGCTGTTTGCCGGTGATTTGGCGCGTATGTATACCCGCTATGCCCAGACCAAGGGTTTCGGCGTCACCATCCTTTCCGCCTCGGAGTCCGAGCGCGGCGGCTACCGCGAGGTGGTACTGGAAATCTCCGGGCGGGGCGCCTATTCCCGCTTCAAGTTCGAATCCGGCGGGCACCGTGTACAGCGGGTGCCGGATACCGAGGCGCAGGGGCGCATTCATACCTCGGCCTGCACCGTGGCCGTTCTGCCGGAGGTGGACGAGATCGAAGGAATAGAGATACAGAGCAGTGACCTGCGCATCGACACCTTCCGCGCCAGTGGCGCCGGCGGCCAACATGTCAATAAGACCGATTCGGCGGTGCGCATCACCCATCTGCCCACGGGGCTCGTGGTCGCCTGCCAGGAAGACCGTTCGCAACACAAAAATCGCGCCAAGGCCATGGCCCTGTTGCAGGCCCGCCTGATGGAAATGGCGCAGGAAAAGCAACAAAGCGCCACTGCCGCGACACGGCGCTCCCTGGTCGGCTCGGGTGACCGCTCGGAACGCATCCGTACCTACAATTTTCCCCAGGGCCGCGTAACGGACCATCGCATCAATCTGACCCTGTATCGCCTGGAGGCAATCATCGCCGGGGATCTGGACCCTCTCTATGAGGCACTCCTGCGTGAACATCAGGCCGATCTTCTGCAAAATCTAGGTGATGATGCCTGAGGTACCCGCCGCCGAAGATTCTCTGCGGCACTGGCTTGCCTGGCTCGGCACCCAACTTGCGGCGCGTAGCGATGCGCCGGCGCAAGAGGCCCGCTGGCTTCTGGAGGAGATCCTGGACAGCGGCACCGAACTCTGGAGCCATCCCCAGGCGCCTCTAGGAGAAACGCGCCGTAGCCACTTGTTGGCGCTGCTTGCCCGCCGCATGGTTGGCGAGCCTCTACCCTATTGCCTTGGCCACTGGTCGTTCATGGACCTCGATCTGCGCGTCGATCCCCACGTCCTCATTCCCCGCCCAGATACAGAAACCCTGGTACGTTGGGCCCTGGAGCATCTGCCCGAGAAGGGGTCAGTGCTCGATCTCGGTACCGGTAGCGGCGCCATCATCCTCGCCCTGGCTCGGGCGCGACCGGATCTGGAGTACTGGGCCGTGGACCGGTGCGAGGACGCCCTGGCCGTCGCCCGCCAGAATGGGGCGGCCCTGGGGCTGTCGGTGCATTGGTGTGCCGGAGACTGGTGTCAGGCGTTACCGGCAGGACAGCACTTTTCACTCGTGTTGAGCAACCCGCCCTATCTGGCGACTGATGATCCCCATCTGGCCGAGCTCGGCGCAGAGCCCATCAGCGCCCTGGTGGCCGGAGAGACCGGACTGGAGGCCTACCAAGCCATTCTCGCCGGACTCCCCGCCCACCTGGAGCCCCAGACCCAGATCGCTTTCGAGCACGGCCACGAGCAAGGGCCGGCGCTACGCCAACTCTTGCGCGCGTATGGCTGGGAGGGAGTGGAGACGCATCGGGATCTGGCCGGTCGCGAGCGGGTGAGCAGCGCCTTCTGGAGTACTCTATATGCCTGAATTGCCCGAAGTGGAGGTCACGCGGCGCGGCATCGAGCCGCATCTCGTGGATCGGCGCATCGCGGCGGTCACTGTGCGTGAAGCGCGTCTGCGGCGCCCTGTCAATGACGATCTCGCCGCCCGCTTACAGGGACAAAGGATCGCCCGTCTGCGCCGTCGCGGGAAATACCTACTGGCCGATCTCGATCAGGGCCAACTCCTGCTGCACCTGGGCATGTCCGGGCATTTGCGCGTCGTGCCACAAGATACCGTCGCGCAGCGACATGACCATGTCGATCTGCTTCTGGAGGACGGCAATTGCCTGCGTTTTCATGACCCCCGACGCTTCGGTCTGTTCCTCTGGGGCGAGGACTGGGCCAGCGATCCGCTGTTACAGGGCCTCGGGCCGGAACCCTTGGGCAGCGAATTTGATGCAGATTATCTCTTTGCTCGCAGTCGCGGGCATCAGCAGCCCATCAAGAGCTTCCTCATGGATGCCCACGTTGTGGTCGGCGTGGGCAATATCTACGCCAACGAGTCGCTGTTCCGTGCCGGGATCGATCCCCGCCGGGCGGCCGGGCGCATCGCTCTGCCCCGCTTTCGCCGCTTGCATCAGGCAATCGTGGAGATCCTACAGGAGGCTATCACCGCCGGCGGCACCACCCTGCGCGACTTTACCCGCCCCGATGGCAGAAAGGGCTATTTTCGACTATCTCTGGCCGTGTACGGACGCGAGGAGGAACCCTGTATCCGCTGCGGCAAAGCTCTGCGCGCCGCGCGTATCGGGGGCCGCTCGTCATTTTACTGTGGACATTGCCAGCGCTAGAGGCAGCGAACGGGAGCGACATGCCAAATTCATTGAATGATTCGCCGATTCTGCAAGGCTTGCGATCCTTTCGGCTGTGGCGAGAGGAGGTAGCACAATCGCTGCATCAACTGGCCGAGCTCACCGGCGATCTCGGGTTGCTTCCCGGGGGGAGCATTCTTCAGCTTGAAAACCTCGCCTTCGAGGTCGAACAGGACAATCTACGCCTGGCGGTGGTGGGTGAGTTTTCCCGTGGTAAGACCGAACTGATCAACGCCCTATTGTTTGCCGATCTCGGCCAGCGTTTCCTGCCCTCCAGCACCGGCCAGACCACCATGTGCCCAGTAGAAATCCGCGGTGCCCCACAAGGCCGCGCGGGACTGCAGCTCTTGCCCATCGCCAGCCGCAGCATGGATGTCAGCATCGAAAAGCTCAAACGGGCGGGCAGCGCGTGGGTACGGCTCAGTTGTGAGGAAGGCGGCAACCAGGGCCAGCGTTTGAAGGTCTTGACCGAGACCATTTGTGTCGCAATCGAAGAAGCCAGGCGCCTGGGACTCTGTCCACCCCTCAACCGCGTGGCCAAGGGTCAGGAGAGCAGCGTCTGTCCCTCCTGCGGGCTGGGCAAGGTCCTGATTCCGCGCTGGCGGCACTCCATGCTCTTTCTGCCCCATCCGATCCTCGACGCCGGCCTGACCGTGCTCGATACGCCCGGTTTGAACGCCATCGGCGCGGAACCCGAACTGACCTTCAGCATGCTCGCCAATGCCGATGCCCTGCTCTTCATTCTCGGGATCGATACAGGGGTTACGCAAAGTGACCTGACCATTTGGGAGCAATACCTCAAACGCAACCGGAATCAACACCAACTCGTCCTCTTGAACAAGGTCGACACCCTCTGGGATGAGCTGCGTGATCCCTTCGAAATCGAGGAAGAAATCGAGGCCCAGGCACAGCGCACGGCGGAGCGTTTGGGAATTACCCGTGCGCAGGTGATCCCCATCAGCGGCCAGAAGGCGCTTCTGGCTCGCATCCGCGGCAATGAGGAAGTATTGCAGCGCAGCGGCATTCTGGAGCTGGAAAAAGCCATCGCCGAATTGATCATCCCGGGCCACCGCGCAGCCCTGGAGCAGAAGAGCAGGACTCTAGCAAAGCGCATCCTGACCGAGCAAAAAGCACAGCTGGCCGAGCAGGACCGGCATCTGGTCACGCAAATCCAGGGCCTGCAAGAGCTCAAGGACCGCACCGGCGAAAAAGTACCGAAACTGGTTCGCCAGCATCAACAGCGTCTGGCGCATTTCGAGCAAGACCGAAGCACCTTCGAGGGACGGAAGCTGGCCTTTCAGGAATCTGTCCAGGAACATTTGTTCGCCCCGCTCTCCACCGCCACCTTTGACTTGATCATCAGCAATGCCAAGGGCGAGATGCTTTCCGCCTGGACCACGGCGGGTATCGTCGATCGCTTTCGCAACTTTTTCGCCGAGGCCACCCGGCAATTCGACCTGGCGCTGGCTGGTGCGGAAAGGGTCAATGGTGAAATCACCAAGGAGTACGCCGCGTTGCAGCAACGCTATTCCTTACCGGCCTTGGCCACCATCCCCTATGCCATACTTCCCCGTCGCGCCGAGCTATTGGCCATGGCAGAGAGTTACGAACGTTTCGGCATGATGCTGGAAATTGCGGTGAACACGCAAAGCTCCGTCGTTCGCAAGGCGTTTCTCACGGTGGCTGGCAAGGTGCGTGACTATATCGTCGACACGCGCCGCGACGCGCAGAACTGGGTGGACGAGGTCATGGCCGTCATGAATCAGTACCTGGAAAGCTACCATCGCAAAGCGGCCGAAGAGCTCGAGGCACTGGAGCGCATCTCACTGGCCATGGATAGCATCGACGGTCGGGTAGAACACTTGCAGACACAGCGCAGCAACACGCAGCAGCAAGTTCAGGAACTGGAAAGAGTCAGCAATTTGGTACAGAACGCCCTGGACGCGAAAGCCATCTGATTCAGGCAGCGTCGCTGCCGCAAAGATCAGATCTGGCCGGTCAGGAGCAGGAATTTTTCCTGCAAGGCCTCTGCCGATTCCGGGTTGGCGGGATCGAGCTCGATGCAGTCTACCGGACAAACCTCCTGGCACTGCGGGGTATCGTAGTGACCCACACACTGGGTACAAAGCCCTGGCTCAATGACATAGATCTGCGGCCCCATGTGAATGGCACCGTTGGGACATTCGGGTTCGCAAACGTCACAATTGATGCAGTTGTCAAGAATGTGCAACGACATGGAAAAGCACCCCAAGAAGAAACTGGACTGATTCTACGCTTTCCTAGCCTTGCGGGGCAAAGCGCCGACGCAGGGCATCGGCAACGACGGGCTGCACAAAGGCGCTCACGTCACCGCCCAGACGACTGATTTCGCGCACCAGACTCGACGACAGGAAAGTGTGGGCGTCCGAAGTCATGAGAAACAAGGTCTCCACACGCAGATCCATGCGTCGCTGAATCGATGCCAGCTGAAACTCATGCTCAAAATCGGAAACCGCGCGCAGTCCACGGAGAATGACCCGTACCCCCTCAGCCTGCAGCAGATGCAGGAGGAGCCCCTGAAATGGCCGGACCCGCACCCCCGGGATTCCCGCCAAGCAGGCCTCGGCCAACGCTACCCGCTCGTCCAGAGGAAAAATGGTCCGTTTGGGTGTCTCGGCGGCGACGGCGACGACTACCTCATCAAAAAGGCCGGTAGCACGACGCACCAAGTCCTCATGTCCGAGAGTGATCGGATCGAAGGTGCCAGGATAAACGATACGGCGCGGACTCTCGTTCTGGCTCATGCTTCCCCCTCCTGCAAGTGCAGCAGCACATAGTGGCTGGCGCCGCAACGACCGCTGCGATACCACTCCCAGCCGGCGGGTAGTTCGCTTTCCCGCCAGAGCTCCACAGCATTGGCCTCCAGATATAGCCACCCTCCCGCATGTACCGGGCTGTTTTCGCCCAGCAGGAGGGGCCGCAGGCGCTCCGGCCAGCCCGCCGCAAAGGGCGGATCGGCAAGCACCAGATCGTACTGCCGTGCCAGCCGGGGTAGGATGCTGAGCGCATCGTGGCCGAGCAGGCGGAGCTTTGCGTCGGGGTCACAACTGGCAAGGTTTTTCTCCAGAATTCGTCGGTGCGCGGCCGCACTCTCGACAAAGTCCACCCGTTCGGCACCTCGCGACCAGGCCTCCAGCCCCAAAGCGCCGGTCCCAGCAAAGAGGTCGAGCACCCGGGCACCCGCATTTTCCGTCGCCAGCCAGTTGAACAGACGCTCGCGCACTACGCCTGGTGTAGGCCGGATACTGGCACCGCTGGCCGTCTGTAATTTCTTGCCGCGCAACTTCCCGGCAATGATGGCAACCGACATCGCGTCTCCAAGAGATTGTTCGAGTTCGTCCTTCGCGAGATAATGCGGGCCGACAGCGACAATGAGGTTGGCCCACAGATCATGGTTTTTTCTTGGTTCAAGCGTAACAAAAGCACCCCCGCAGAGGAAACGCCATCGGTTCCCGAACCCGCGGAGCCAAGCCAAGAGCCGCTACCTTCCGTACCCGACACTCCGACCAGCCCGGTTCCTGCCGCCGAGCCCCCAGAAGAAAGCCAGCCGGCGCCGGAAGCGCCCCTCGCGGAGCCCGGGACTACGCTGAACGAGGCGCAGCCGGCTCCCGCCACGACCGCAGGCGATGAGATCGAGAGGGCGGCTTCCCCGACGGTAGGGGAAACCGACACGCAACCGCCTGCAGAGGCACCCAAGAAAAGCCTCTTTGCCCGTCTGAAAGCGGGACTGAGCCGCTCCCGCGAACAACTGAGCGAGGGTGTTGCACGCCTCGTGCTCGGCAAAAAAGAAATCGATGACGAGCTTCTGGAGGATCTGGAGGCCATCCTCTTGCAGTCTGATGTCGGCGTGCCTGCCACCCGCAGCATCATGCAAGCTGTCACCGAAAAGGTCCGTCGCAAGGAGCTGAGCGACCCGGCGGCGCTGCAGCAAGCCATCCGTCAGTCTCTCCTCGATCTCTTACAGCCCCGTTGCGAGCCTTGGGCGCCAAAACAAGGGCAAACCCAGGTGCTGATGATGGTGGGCATCAACGGTGCCGGCAAGACCACCACCATCGGCAAGTTGGCCGCGCGCTGGAAAAGGGAGGGCTTTGCGGTTCTGCTGGCGGCTGGAGATACCTTCCGCGCCGCGGCAGTGGAGCAGTTGCAGGGATGGGGGACGCGGGTGCAAGTACCGGTGATTGCCCAAGGCAGTGGTGCCGATAGCGCCTCGGTGATCTTTGATGCCTTTGCCGCGGCCCGCTCGCGCGGTGCCGACCTCCTCATTGCCGATACGGCCGGGCGCCTGCATACCCAGGGCCATCTGATGGAAGAGTTAAAAAAGGTGAAGCGCGTTCTTGGCAAGCAGGATCCCGGCGCCCCGCAGCAGATCTGGCTGGTGCTGGATGCCGGTACCGGCCAGAATGCCTTGCAGCAGGCCCAACAGTTTCACGCTGCGGTAGGCCTCACCGGCATTTGCATCACCAAGCTGGATGGCACCGCCAAGGGCGGCGTGGTGGCGGCCATCGCTCAGGCGCTGCCCATTCCTATCCGTTTCATCGGCGTCGGCGAGGGGGTGGAAGACCTCCGTCCCTTCGATGCCGAGGCCTTTGTCGATGCCTTGTTTGCGCGGGAGTCTGCATGATCGAGTTCATCAATGTCACCAAGCACTATCCAGGACGTCGTCACGTCCTGCGCGAGCTCAATCTGCAGTTGGGCAAGGGCGAAATGGCCTTGCTTACGGGTCCATCCGGCGCGGGCAAGAGTACCCTGCTGAAGCTGTTGACCCGGCTGGAAGCGGTGAGCCACGGCACCCTGCGCGTCGCCGGGGTAGACTTGGCCACCCTGCGTCGCCGCCACATCCCGGCGTATCGACGGCGCGTCGGGGTCGTCTTTCAGGACCACAAGCTGCTCATGGACCGCACCGTCTACGCCAATGTCGCGCTGACCTTGCAGGTGGCGGGCATGTCCGCGCGGCAACTCGACCATCGCGTGCGTGCTGCCCTCGACAAGGTAGGGCTGGGAGAACACTGGCGGGAATTTCCCGAGACCCTCTCGGGCGGTGAACAACAGCGGGTGGGTATTGCCCGGGCCATCGTGCACACCCCGGAGATCCTGCTGGCCGATGAACCGACCGGCAATCTCGATCCCGAACTCAGTAGCGAAATCCTGGACATGTTCCGCGATTTTTATCGGCACGGCACCACGGTGCTGGTGGCAACCCACGATCAGGGTCAGGTGGACCGCATGGGCGTACGCACCCTGCACCTTGCCCACGGACAGTTGCAGGAGAAAGCATGAGCCTTCACATACGCCTGCAGGCCCTTGGCAATGCGCGGGATACGCTGCTGCGCCAACCCATCGCCACGGCACTCACCATCATCGCCCTCGCAGTCGTATTCGCCCTGCCCGTCGGCTTGTTTACCGCGCTGAGCAACCTGCAGCAGCTCCTCGCCAGCTGGCACAATCAGGCGCAGATTTCGCTCTATCTGCACGATGATGCCAGTCCCCAGGCCGTCGCCCAACTTCGTCGTCAGCTCCAGCAGAGCCCTGGCGTCGTGGCCGTGCGCTTTGTCGACAAGAATCGCGCCCTGGCGGATTTTCAGCGCTATGCGGGGATGACCGCAGCCATCCAGACACTGGGCGAGAACCCCCTACCGGCCTCCCTGATCGTCGAACTGAACCCTCTGGCGCAAAGCCCCAGCAGTCTGGAAGCGCAGGTCCAGCAGTGGAGCCACGAGCCTATCGTGCGCAGCGCCCAGTCGGACCTGAAATGGGTGGCCCGACTGCAGGCCATCGTGGCCCTCGGTACACGGGCAGTCTACATCCTCGCCATCCTGTTGGCCCTGGGTGCGGTGCTGGTGATGGGCAACACCATCCGCCTGCATATCGAGCAGCGTCGCGACGAGATCGAGATCAGTTCCCTGGTCGGGGCAACCAAGAGTTTCATTCGCCGCCCCTTTCTGTATCAGGGCCTGATCCAGGGCATACTCGCCGGATTCCTGGCCTGGTTGATCGTGGCCATCGCCTTTGCCATCCTGCAGGGGCCCGTCAATCATCTGGCGAGCCTCTACGGCACGAGCTTTCCCCTGCATGCTCTGACAGTCGGCGAGGGGTTTCTCCTGGTGCTCATCAGCGCCGCATTGGGCTGGCTGGGTTCCTTGGTGGCGGTGGGCCGACATCTCAACAATACCGTCTCTTGAAATCCCGGATGCACGTCCCCATGTAGAGAAAAGTTGTTCGGAGTAAACCTTTGCCCATGGCACGGGTCTATACTCAGAGCGGAAACAGGAGACAGGCAATGAATGAACTGGCGATCGCGAACAGAGATTTGGCGAGTGTAGACGGCATGGCGGCATACCTGCGCTTTGTCAATGCGCAGCCGTTGTTGAGCGCCGAAGAAGAGCGGGACTATGCACAGCGTCTGCGCGAGCGGGACGATATGGAGGCAGCCAAGGCCCTCGTGCTGAGCCACCTGCGTTTTGTCGTGCGCGTCGCCCGCGTCTATCGTGGCTATGGCCTGCCCGAGGCGGATCTGATTCAGGAAGGCAACATCGGTCTGATGAAGGCGGTCAAACGTTTTGACCCCGACCACGGGGTGCGCCTGGTGTCCTTCGCGGTACACTGGATCAAGGCCGAGATGCACGAATTCATCCTGCGCAACTGGCGGATCGTCAAGGTGGCAACCACCAAGGCGCAGCGCAAGCTCTTCTTCAACCTGCGTTCCAGTCGCAGCGATACGGGCTGGATGAACCTGAGTGAGAGCGAGGCCATTGCCGAGGAACTCGGGGTAAGCCAGCGCGAGGTGCTAGAGATGGAAGGTCGCATGGCGGGGCATGACTATTCCCTCGACCACAGCAGCGAGGACGAGGAAGGGCACGCTCGTACCTTCGAGTTGGCGGATCAGGGCGTGTCTTCGGTCGAGCAGATCATCGAAAGCGATTGGGACCGCTCACGCGAGCGTGGGCTGCGCAGCGCCTTGGCCACGTTGCCGCCTCGCGATCGCTACATCATCGAGAATCGCTGGCTGAGTGAGGAACCCAAGACCTTGCAATCCCTTGGCGAGGAGCTCGGGGTTTCGGCGGAGCGCGTGCGGCAACTGGAAAAGAGTAGCATGAACAAATTGCGGCAGAGGCTGCTAGAGAACGCCGCAGCTTGAAACCTGTCGCTACACTGGTCTTTCATATCGATGAGCCGGGCAAATGGCCCTTGCTCCTCGGCAATCTCCGCAATGCACTGCGCTCTGATGCCGGCGTTCGGCTGCGAGTGATCGCCAATGGTTCTGCCCCCATTCCCCTGTGGGCAGAAGGGCTCTGGCGGCGGGAGGCCACTGCCTTGGTCGCCCAAGGGGTAGAATTTTTCTTTTGTCAGAATAGTCTGACGGCCTACGAGCTTGATGCCGCAGGCCGCCCAGAAGGGAGCCAAGTGGCACCTGTCGGCGTCCTCGCTTTGGGCGAGGCGCAGGCGCAGGGGTTCGCCTACATCAAGCCCTAATTTCCGCTCCCTTCCCCATTTTCTCTACGATCTACGGGAGGGCTTCCTTGCTGATTCAGCATCTGTGGACGAGTGCCATCATTGTCGTCGCTGTGGGACTACTGTGGTGGCTACAGCGCAGCTATTTTCGCCATTATCCCCACAAGGGTTCCCTGCCTTTCTACCTGCTGCGAGTGATTGCGCAGCTCAGCATCCTCTGCGCTGGAGTCGTTGCCCTGGCCCTGAACTGGGGCATGCCCAAAGAGGGTCTGCGCTATATCGGACACTATTTTCTGGATGGTTTTACCGTCAGTGGCGTCAGAATCGTCCCCGCACATGTCGTCGCTGCCATCATCATTCTGGCGCTATTACTGCGTCTGGTGGAATTCAGTACCCGACGACTCGACAATTTTCTGGGCATGTTTTCTCTGGACAGTGGAGCACGCTACTCCTTGGTTATCCTGAGCAAATATGTCTCCATCACCCTGAGCCTGTTGATTGGCATTGGGCTTGCCGGGGTGCCACTGGAAAAGCTGACCCTGATTGCCAGCGCCTTATCGGTCGGTATTGGCTTTGGCCTGCAGACCATGGTCAACAATTTCGTCTCGGGCATTATTTTGATCTTCGAACGACCGATCAAGGTAGGAGACTGGATCAAGGTCGGCAGCGCCGAGGGTTATGTCCAGCGCATCAGCATCCGCTACACCCTCATCCTCACCTTTGACCGCACCGAAGTCTTTGTGCCCAATTCCGAGATCATCTCCGGGCAGGTCACCAACTGGATGCATTCCAATAGCGTGGTACGCCTGATGTTACCCTTTACGGTGGAACATAACGCCAATCTCGATCGGGTCAAGGAACTCCTGGTGGCAGTTGCGCAAAGGCACCCGGACGTCATGCAGGATGATCCCAGCATCATCCCGCCCTCGGCCCTGATTCTCGACGTGAATACGAACGGGATCGTGGTCTATCTGCGTGTGTATCTGCGCGATTGCAACCTGATGTTCAATGTGCAGACGGATCTACGCGCCGGCGTCATGGAGTCCTTGCTGGCGGAAGGTATCCCGGTGGCGCGTCAGCAGCAGGATGTGCGGATTCTCAACAGCCAGCTCGAACTCCTGCGGCTGACAGACGCCGAGGCGGGGAACAAGGCCTAGAGGATGTAGCGGGACAGGTCCTCGTCGGCAGCCAGGTCATTCAGGCGGCCATCGACATAGTCGGCGTCGATCCGCAGCGGCTGGCCGTCGTGGTCCGGCGCCTGAAAGGCAATCTCTTCCAGCAGGCGTTCCATTACCGTGTGCAGGCGGCGGGCACCGATGTTTTCGACCCGCTCATTCACCTGCTGGGCAATCTCGGCAATGCGGCGGATGCCGGAGTCCTCGAACTGCAGGGTGACGCCGTCCGCCGCCAGCAAGGCGCTGTACTGGCGGATCAGGGCGTTTTCCGGCTCGCGCAGAATGCGCTCCAGATCGTCTGCCTGCAGCGCCTGCAATTCGACACGAATGGGCAGACGCCCCTGCAGCTCTGGGATCAGGTCGGCGGGCTTGCTGAGATGAAAGGCCCCCGAGGCAATGAACAGGATATGGTCGGTCTTGACCACGCCATAGCGAGTGCTGACGCTCGCCCCTTCGATCAGCGGCAGGAGATCGCGTTGCACTCCCTCGCGGGAGACCTCTGCCGCGCTTTGCCCACTGCCCCGCGAGGTAACCTTGTCGATTTCGTCGATGAAGACGATGCCATCCTCCTGCACCCGCTCCAGGGCCAGGCTGCGCACTTCGTCCTCATTGACCAGTTTGGCCGCCTCCTCCTCACAGAGCAGCTTGCGCGCCTCGGCAATGGGCATCTTGCGCTTGGCCGTCTTTTGCGGCGCCATGTTGCTGAACAGATCGCGTAGCTGAGCACTCATTTCCTCCATGCCGGGCGGGGTCATGATCTCGACACTGGCCTTAGGCGCCGCCAGTTCGATCTCGATCTCCTGCTGGTCCAGACGTCCTTCGCGCAGCATCTTGCGGAACTTCTGCCGCGTGCCTTCGTCCTGCCGCGGGATACTGCTGTCGCGCGGTCCAGGAACGAGGATATCAAGCAGGCGATCCTCCGCCAGCTCCTCGGCGCGCTGGCTATTGGCGGCCTGCCGCTCGCTGCGCAGCAGATTCACGGCGATCTCCGCCAGGTCACGAATGATCGATTCGACATCCTTGCCCACATAGCCCACCTCGGTGAACTTGGTGGCCTCCACCTTCAGAAAGGGAGCACTCGCAAGCTGAGCCAGTCGCCGCGCGATCTCCGTCTTACCCACCCCGGTAGGGCCAATCATGAGGATGTTCTTGGGGGTGATTTCCTTCCGCAGCGGACCATCCACCTGGGCGCGACGCCAGCGATTGCGCAGGGCAACGGCAACGGCGCGCTTCGCCTCCGCCTGGCCGATGATATATTTGTCGAGCTCCTGCACGATCTCGCGCGGGGTCATTTCACTCATTTTCATGACAATTCTTCCACGGTACGTTGTTGATTGGTGTAAATGCAGATGTCCCCGGCAATCGCCAAGGCCTGCTCGGCAACCGCGCGGGCGGGCAGATCGCTGTTTTCCAGAAGGGCGCGGGCGGCGGCGAGGGCGTAGGGGCCGCCCGAGCCAATGGCGATGATGCCATGCTCCGGTTCGAGGACGTCGCCTTGCCCGGTGATGATCAGGCTCTGACTGCGATCCGCCACCGCCAGCATCGCCTCCAAACGGCGCAATACCCGGTCGGTGCGCCACTCCTTGGCGAGCTCCACCGCAGCCTTGGCGAGCTGTCCCGGATGCGCCTTGAGTTTGGCCTCGAAACGCTCCAAGAGCGTAAACGCGTCGGCGGTGGCTCCGGCAAAGCCGGTCAGCACCCCCGGCTCGATGCGTCGCACCTTGCGCGCATTGCCCTTCATGACGGTATTGCCAAAAGTGACCTGACCATCCCCGGCCATCACCACGTTCTCCCCACGGCGTACCGAGAGGATGGTGGTGCCGTGCAGGGTTGTTGCTTCACTCATGCGACTGCTCCTTGTGCTTGGCGTGCGGGTGCGCCTGATCGTAGACCTGGGCCAGATGCTGATAATCCAGATGGGTATAAATGGCGGTGGTATCAATCTGTGCATGGCCGAGAAATTCCTGGACGGCACGCAAATCGCCGGAGGACTGCAGCAGATGGCTGGCAGCACTGTGGCGCAGACTGTGAGGATGCAAACGCTGCCCTAGACGCTCTCGTCCGGCCTTGTCGACCAGATACTGCACGCCCCGCACGCCCAGAGGACGACCAAGGCGATTGAGAAAAAGGGCTGTCTCCGTGCTTTCTGGTCGCCGCGCCAGATAGCGTTGCAGGGCCCCCCGCGCCATGCGACCCACGGGCACGATGCGCTGCTTTTGGCCTTTGCCGAGAACGCGCAGCAGGCCCGCCTCCAGATGGAGATCGTGGCGCTGCAGCTGCACCAGCTCCGAGACCCGCAAGGCACTCGAATAGAGCAGTTCGAGGATGGCTTGATCGCGCAATTGCAGCCAGTCATTCCCGGCGTCTGCCTGGGTGTCGAGGAGCTTCTGCGCCACATCGATCCCCAGCCAATCGGGAAAATGCTGTTCGCCCTTGGGCATGGGCAGGCCGCGACTCGGATCTACAATTTGTGGATCCTGCTGGCGCAGCCAGCGGAACCAGGCGCGCAGGGCAGCAAAGCGGCGGCGCAGACTGCGCACCGACACCCCTCGCTGGTGTTCGCGGAGCAGGAAATGACGAAGCTGAGGGGCCTGGATGTCGGTCAGGGAAGAGATCTTTTCCGCGGTGAAAAACGCCTGCCACAACTGCAAATCCTCGCGGTAGGCGACGACGGAGCGGGCGGCCAGGCACGTCGGGGCGCTCTGTAAAAACGCCTCGATCTGCAAGTCGATTTCGCTAGGCATCACGATCGCTGCCGGCGCAGCGTTGCAGGGCCGCAGAGAACAGCCGGGAGATTTGCTCGAGCAGGTCGGTTGCCATGTCGGCGCCATAGCGTTCGGGGTCTGCACTGGCCAGCAAAATCAGCGCGCTACAGCCTGCGCCGCATACGCGGATACTGGCCAGCGACGCCGGCAGGGATGCCGCTGCCGGAAAATACCGGCGCAGTTCGCCTTCCTCCAGTTGCACGCCGGCCCGGGCCTCTCGATCATCCGCCAAGCGTTGCCAGTCACTTTCCTCCAGGGTGATGGCATCGGGCAGGCAGGATTGCGGCCCCGTCAGCATCACAAAGGACTCCACGGCGAAATCTTCTTCCAGACTGCGGCGCAAGGCCGCCACGCAAGCGCCCGGACTCTGCGCCAGTAACAGCTCGACGGCGAGGCGGCCGAGATGCCGTCCCAACTCCGTTTGCCGCTGCGCCTGACGGAGCAGCGTATCGACATAGTGCTGCAACTGATCGCGTTCGTCGCGCAGGCGCTGCACCTGGCGTTCGAGCAGAGAGCTGGCAGAGCCAACGCCCAGATGGGGCAGCGTCAGTTCTTGCAGCAGATCCGGTTCCTGCAGCAAAAATTCGGGGTGCGCCTGCAGATAGGCGCGGCACTGTGCGGCAGCCTCGTCCTGCATCCCTCAGTCATCCTCCCAATGGGTGTCGCTATACTGCTCGGATCGTGCATGGATCTCGAGCTGGGCGATGAATTGCGCGAGCAGTTCCAGCTCGTTCTCTTCCAGCTTGTGCAGAAAAGCGATCTGCCCGGCAGGTACCTGCAGATTGCGGGCAATGGCATCCAGAAGCTGCTGACTCATGTCTTTTCTCCTTCGGGGATCCAGGTACCATCAAAAACCACTTCTGCGGGCCCTACCATATACAGTGGCGTACCAGGACCCGCCCAGCGAATTTCCAGTGTACCCCCGGGAAGGGTGACTTGCACCGTATCGGCTAGCCGCTCCCAGAGCTGGCCCGCCACCACCGCCGCACAGGCGTTACTACCACAGGCGAGGGTCTCCCCCGCCCCGCGCTCCCAAGTACGCAGGCGCAGGTGTGCAGGGTCCTGAATTTCGAGAAAGCCGACATTGCAGCGCTCGGGAAAGGCGGGGTGCTGCTCCAGCTCCGGGCCCCAGTCGGCAACCGGGGCGCTGTCGCATTGGTCGACCGCCAGCAGCAGGTGCGGATTGCCCATGCTCACCGCGGCAATCGGCAACGCCTGGCCGCGGAAAGGCAACGCATACTCCTTGGCAGGGGCTTCAGCGCGAAAAGGGATGGCGGCAGGGTCGAGAATCGGCACTCCCATATCCACCTCCACCAGACCATCCGGCCGGCTGTGGAGCGACATCTGCCCAGCACGGGTCTCCACCCGGATGGGATTCTTGTCGCTCAGACCACTGCGCCGCACGAAAACGGCAAAGCAGCGCGCACCGTTACCGCACTGATTTACCTCACTGCCATCGGCGTTGAAGATGCGATAGCGAAAATCGCAATCGGGGTCGGTGGCCGGTTCCACCAATAAAATCTGATCACAACCAATGCCAAAGTGACGATCGGCAATCCGTCGGCAATCCTCCGGCCGCAAGGAAAAGGACTGACGCACACCATCGAGCACGACAAAGTCGTTACCCAGGCCATGCATCTTGGTAAAGGTCCAGGGTTGGGAAAGGGCGGAGTACTGTTCCATGATTTTGCTCATATAGGGAGTGTAACAGGTTGTGGCAGACTGCATAGTGTCTGCCAGGCGCAGATGCTTACGGGAGGCTATGGATTTCTTGACCGCAGGCTGCTGAGGGCCTAGCTTTAAACCAACTGGTATGAATGTTTAGGAGGTGGCATGAAAATCGGTTTTTTGGGACTCGGACGGATGGGTAGCGGAATGGCGCAACGCCTTCTGGATTCGCAGGCGGATCTGGTCGTCTACAACCGTAACTCCGCGGCGTCGAAGCCGCTGCTGGCCAAGGGTGCCAGGGCCGTCGCTCATCCCGGAGCAATGACAGATCGTGAGCTGGTCTTTACCATGCTGGCGGACGATCAGGCGCTGCGTGATGTCGTGCTGGCACCAGGGGCCCTGCTGGAAAGCCTGCCCGAAGGCGCGGTCCATGTGTCGTGCAGCACCATCAGCGTGGCTCTGGCAGCCGAACTTGCCGAGCGTCACGCGGCGGCTGGGCAGCACTTCGTTTCCCTGCCGGTGTTCGGGCGCCCCGACGCCGCGGCTGCTGGCAAACTGTTTCTGGTAGCCGGTGGAGAGGAAGAAATCGTAGAAAGATTGCGGCCAGTCTTCCTGCGGGTGGGGCAGGACCTCTGGTGGGTTTCGCCGCGGCCGGAGCTCGCCAATCTGGTCAAGCTCAGTGGCAATTTCCTGATTGCTTCCACCATCGAATCCATGGGCGAAGCCATGGCCTTGGTCGAGAAAGGCGGCGTCGACCGCTATGCCTATCTCGATTTCCTCACCCGATCCCTCTTCACCGCCCCCGTACATCGCAATTACGGCAAGCTCATTGCTGATCGCGCCATACGCCCCGCCGGCTTTGCCGCGCCCCTGGGGCAAAAGGATCTTCGCCTGGTGGGCGAAGCCGCAGAGAAGCTGGCCGTGCCCATGCCTTTTTTTGGCGCCCTGCGCGAGCGCTTTCTGGCCCTTGCTGCCCGTGGCGAGAGTGATGTCGATTGGGCGGCGCTGGGCGTCGAAGCGGCGCGCAGCGCTGGACTACACTCTACGAATAGGGATGACTGAAGGCTAGGTACCCGGTGGCGGCAGAAAAATCGCAGATAGCTGATGACAGTCCCGGCCTCAAGGCGAGTTGGCAGGGGCAAGCGCAAAGCCTGGTCGAGGAGTCCCCGGTTTCCTTCGTGCTCAGCGGCGAGGTTTATGCCGTCATGCTCGCAACTCCCCACGATCTGGCGGATTTTGCGCGGGGCTTTCTCTGGACCGAGGACATCGTACGAACGCCCGAAGAGATTCTGGCACTGGAAATCGAGAGTACAGCGGAGGGCACCGCCATCTATTTGCAGTTGCATGCGACTGCCATGGATCGCGCCGCCAGCCACCGCCGGGCACTCCCCGGCGCCAGCGCCTGCGGGCTTTGCGGTTGTCCCGACTTTCGCGGCCTGCAGCCCTTCGCGCCGTTACCCGCCGCCCGGAATTTGCCTGATCCGGAGCAAATTCATGCAACCATGGCGGAACTCGCGGCACAGCAGTGTCTCCACCAGCAAAGCGGCAACTGCCACGCTGCCGCCCTTCGCTTTACCGACGGAGAGATCCTGGTGCGCGAGGACATCGGTCGCCACAATGCCGTCGACAAGGTCATCGGCGCCGCCTTGGCCCGCGGTGCCGTTCCCGGCTCGGCAGATATTCTGGCAGTCTCCTCACGACTGCCCTTCGAGATCGTGCGCAAGGCTCTCGCCTGGCGAATTCCGTTGGTAGCAGCCATCTCCGGTGTGAGCAGCATGGCGGTGGACATTGCCAGAAAAAATCACGTGCAGCTGGTAGGTTTTGTCCGCGACGGTCGCGCCACCTTGTATTGCGATGGCGGAAGGGAACTCTCTCAGAGATTTTCACGGTAACGCCGCGTAGTAGCAGCCCTGCCAGTGTCCCACGGCCAAGAGAAAAGGCCCCAGCATTTCTGCTAGAGCCTTGATTTTACTTGGCTGGGGGACGTGGATTCGAACCACGGTTAGCGGAGTCAGAGTCCCTTATAGATCAACAAGTTACAACACAAGGTAGCATGAAATAACAGGAAAAACAGGACCATAGATGAAAGCGGATACTATGCCGTGTTGCCGAATATCGCCACTTTTCCCCCTCGATTCCCCCAAATTTCCCCCAAGAATAGATCTCGAAGAACACCATCCAAGGATGGTCTGCAGGGCCTGGCGCGGTGCCCATGAGCCCAATTCATCCAGCCGCTCACGATACTTTCAAGATAACCGTGAAACACCCGCCGCCGCTATGTTTCAGCGTTCACAATGGCGCTCACGATGGAGCCGGAAACAGCGCCGAAGTCGGGGCCGTTTTTATAGTTCCGAAAATTCTCGCCGCGCAGGGGGAGAGAACCGGCCAGAGTGACCGAATGCCTGTTGCTGGCGCATAGATGGCTTCTGAGCCGTTTTGCTGCCGCTGTGGTGTAAAGGGGTTGCCATGCCCACGAAAGTGGCTCACAACGCATCTATGGCCGATATTTCTTGCTTGGTGTGCCGGGTGCCTCGCGCGTGCGCGCGCGCGTGTACATGTGACGAAACTGGGCACCTCACGCGCGCGAGATTTTCATGATTTTTCAGTATCGCCCCCGCGGTCGGCCACCAGGCGGAACTTTGACCGCCGCAACTCCACTGCCCGGGCTCGATCTTTCTGCGCGGCCGCGTCCTCGATCTCCTCTTGCAGCCATCGGGCAAACAGCTCGACGGCGGCGGGGATGCCGTGCCCTCTGGCCCAACTAACCAGAGTTTCCGCGCCGTCATCATCGAAGATGCAAAGCCCCCCCCAGCTCGGCGGGGTCTCGCATGGTGCCGAAGGAATACGGACCGCTCATGCTTGCATCTCCTCTGCTACTTTTTCTTCATCATTGGTGATAGACCCGACCCACTCCCCAAACCCCCCATGCCTAAAGGCATTTGGGGTATTGGGGGAATTGTGGGCATCCCCATTTGCCCCATTCGGGGTGTTTGGGGTTTTGGGGAGAGTCCAGGCAAAGAGACCATCAAAGCCGATTAGTTCCCGGTCCTGCAGGCTTCTCCTGATTCTGGAGAAATGCTTGACCGCGATTTCGCCCTCTTTGCAGGCATCGCGCCAGTCTTTGAGAACGACCCGCGCCGCCTCGGGGTCTCTTCCATCGGCGGCAAGGTTGCGCTGGTACTCGGCCTCCAGACGTTGCAGTATTGCCAGTGCCTGCCGCTGGGCGTCTTTCAAACCCTTCGTTTGGTCATCATCTTCTGGATTTTCCAGCGGACTGCACGCCTCAACGATGGCGTCATAAACCGGTTCATTCGGCGCTTCTGGGTCTCGCCATCCTTCGGGCAATTCCGCTTGGCGGAATCGGAAAAATTTGGCCTTTGATGGCTGGCCGCCTCGTTGTTTGGTGTTTATCAGCGCAACGCCGTCCTGCCGGGCCTCCAACAGAAAAAGGCTATCGATCGCACCCCGCAGGCTGCTATGACCGCGTGGGTCTCTGGGGTCTGCCTTGCCTGGATGATGCAAGGCAAGGACGGTTGCTCCTGTCTCATCCCGTAGCCGGTCCATAGCTTTTACAAAACCGCCCATAGGCTCCGGCGCGTTTTCGTCGCCGTCTAGACATCGGGCCAGCGTGTCAATGATGACCAGACCTGGAGGCTCCGGCATTTCTAAAATCTCGGCCATAACCGCCTCGAAAGCATCAGAGTTCAGCGACACAGCGCCACGCGAGATGTTCAGGGGGGCATCGTCCAGGCCGCCGTGGATGGTGTGCCAAGCCACAGCACGACGGATTACAGCTTGCTGACCTTCGCCAGCAATTAGCAGGACCGGCGCTTGCTGGACCCGTTGTCCAGCCCAATCGCTGCCAGTTGCGACCGCGCAAGCCCATGAAAGAGCAAGGTAAGTTTTTCCCCGGCCAGGTTCACCAAGCAAAACCGAGACGCTGCCTTTTTCTAGGTAGTTTTTGACTAGCCAGTCAATTGGCTTGGGATTGGAGATAAGGCCGCCGATTGGCTCAAAAAATGGCTGGCGCTCTCCGGCATCTGGGCGCATCTCTTCACGGTAGCTTTTGCCTGGGTTGGTCCAGCCTTGCCGTTGTGCCTCAGCAAATACAGCTTCATGACTGGTGCTGGTCGGTCTGAGAGTTTCCCAAGTACGCGAGGCGTCAGCAGGGTCGAACTTTTCCGACGTGCTGGACCATTCAAGCCAGAGTCCGCGGCCAGTCTCGCCTAGGGTTTTCAGCGCATGGCCCATGCGTATCCATAGGCCGCGATCATCGGACCGCAGGAAGAGCAACGCGGAACGCAGATCGCGCACGGTTGCCGGGTGGACGTACTGCCCGGCATCCTCTGGAGCTGGTCCAGATGCCCCATTGCTGGCGTCAGGGCGCTTCAGACGGGCACGGATTGGGCGCAGGCTACCCCAGCCCCCGGGATTGAAGCGAACGCGGCCAGTGACGGTTAGAAATCGCCCTTTTGCATAGTACTCAACGCCCGTAGCGGCATCCTTGAGAGGCTCGAGAATCGTTGATTCGCCGAAGATTCGCAGCCCTCTGCGAGATGGTGAGGTCTCTGCATATAGACCGGCGTTCGTCGCTTCTTGGGCGATCTCCTCAGCAGCGGTGCCCGCGATCAAATCTCCGGCATCGTCCAGACAGGCATCTAGATCGAACGCGGCAATTCCCTCGCCGGTGACAGCAAAGCCAATGCCTGCCCATCGGTCAGGCGCGCCATTGTAGATGCTCCAGGCGGTCTCAAAGGTCGAGAGACGGGCAATGTCCTCTGGCGAGTCTAGCGGCCCTTGACGGCGTTCCCCGGTGGCATAGTAAGGGACCTTTCGCGGTTTTCTGGTTGCGTCATCGGCAAAAGGCTCAGCACGCCACAGTAACCAGCGCGGCAGGGCTTTTATCTGCTCCGGCAGAACTTCCGGCAACGCTTCGGATGGCGGTGCAAATGTCATTGCACCTTGCGACGGCTCCTTAAAAGCGTCAACATTCTGCATGATCGTCCTCCTTGGCGGTCTCTCCGTTGTGATCTGGCCCGGTTGCCGCCGGGCCTTCTCCCGCGAATAGATCAAGCTGCCTGTCATCTGGAAGATGGTACTTGGCAATGCCGCCGCTTCCGCGTGCCGTCAGAATTCGGTGGCCTTCTTTCCGAAGATCGTAAATCCGCGCTGCGAGCCGCCACCCATGCCCGCCAATAATGGCCTGCGGGTGATCGATGACCTTCCCGGATTGCAGGCACTGCAACGCCCATTCTTTTGCAGATGCTTTATCTCTCATGTCACGCCACCCGCTTGGCGTTTCCAGCGCGCAGCCATTCAACTAACCTGATGCGGTCGATCAAAATTTTTCGACCAAAGCGGACGATGACGCCCTCGGCCTCCAGATCGGAGCCTCGATGAAAAATCAGGTGGCGCAAACCGCCGACCGTCAAGCCGGGTTCAATCTGAGCGAGTTCATTAACCGTGAAGAGTGTTTGCTGTGTATCCATACGACGCATTCTCCAATTTCGCCCCATGTGGCGATGGTTTGCAGAATAACGCCATAACTTATTGTTTCAACGGTGGAAATGCGTGTTTCTAGGGTGGGGAAATTGGTGGGAACTCCAGACCGTTACCGCTATTGGGTTTGTGCTGGGGGTGGAAAAAATGGGGTGGAAAATTTCCACCCCTGAGCATAACGCTAGCGCTTCTGTTCGTGACGAATCAGGCCGCGCTCGCTGGCCCTTTTCCAGGCAGTTCCCGCTCCAGTTTTGGGCGGAAAGGTGGTCGGGAATCGCTCGACGGCGAGCCTCAAAACCTTACTTTTGCTTCCGTCTGGCAAGGACATCCGGTCGTACCCTTCGGCGTCGATGACCTCTAGCAGCTTCTCTATCTGGGCATCCATTGCCCGCCCTCTTTGCGGTTTCGGTTCTTCCTCGGCGACTCTTGCCGCTTCCAGGACTTCGGCAAGCACCTTTGCCGCTGGGCGCTCCAGTATCCGGGCGATCTGACGACGATCAATCCAGAGGGCACCTAGACGGGCCTTGATTGCCTTCTCTAGGACCAAATAGCGGCCAAAATCCAGCATGGCCCCATCATTCCCAAAAAGTGGCGGCGACCATACCGCAGAGACCTCGGCAACGTCCCCGGCGCTGAATTGCGCGATGGCCTCTTGAGGAAGCCGCAGCGGGCCGCCGAGGTGGATGTAAACTGGCGGATTACTGCCTGGGTCGGACCAAAACTCGCAAGGGGCGATCTCGATAGCAACCTCGATGCGCTGCTCTCTCCATGCGCTCAGCACCTGCCCATCGGTGATGCCGTGCTCTCGTTGAGCATCTTCGACCCTGACCCATTCGGGAGCCTGTTCTTGGCGGATTGCTGCCAGTGTTACCGGGTCGATCTGGCTCATGCTGCACCCCCTTTAATCTTTCGATCTAGCCGCGCGCCTAGGTGGGCCAGATGTTCCGGGGCAAGGTGCGAATACCGACGGGTCATTTTCAAATCACGATGACCGAGCAACGCCGCGACCTGCACTAGCGAGATTCCCTCTTGCACCAGATAGGATGCCGCGCTATGCCGCAGATCGTGAAAGTGTAGGTCTTTGATCTCGGCAAGTTCCAGGGCCTTTAACCATGCGTTTCTTACGTTGGTTGGCTTCTCCGGGTCTCGCCTGCTAGGGAATACCAATCGCACCCCTAGGCGACGAATACGGGCCGCCAAGAGGGGTCTGGCCGCCTCTGGTAGGGGGATGGTTCGGGGGTCCCCGTTCTTGGTCTTGTAGAGCGTTATCAGGCCGCGCTTTTGATCGATCTGGTCCCATGCAAGGGATAGCAATTCCCCCGCGCGCGCTCCCGTTCCCAGCGCCAGCACGGTTAGCAGTTCCAGGTCTTGATGACCCTTGACCGCCGCCAGCAATCGGGGGAGTTCTTCATCGGTAAGGTATCGCTGGCGGTCGTTATCGACCTTGGGCTTGATGACTCGCTCAGTGTCTGGATGCTGTATCCATCCCCACTTGCGAGCCATGTTCAGCAGGTGAGTTATCGCTATCTGATAATGCCTGATCGTGCTAGCTGCCAGCGTACCGCCGCGACGGGTAGGGGTTTGGGCGAGTTCCTGAATCTTCGCATTGACGACCTCTGGCCGTAGATCGACCAGACGCATTTCCCCTACCTGATCTATCCACCAGCGAATATGCCGGGTTCGATCTTCGGGATGCGCCATGCCTGGGACGTGCTCGGCGAGATATTTCTTGGCGGCATCCTCGACCGTGCGCTTCTGGGCCTCTCTTTCGGGGAATAGTTGGCCGCGCTCCAGGTCCGCTTCTGTCTTGCGCGCCCATGATTCCGCGTCGGTCTTGCGGGCAAAACTCTGGGTGATGGTGGGATGACCTTTCCGCCGTATCTGTACTTTGTAGGTGGTCCCTTGTTTTCCGGTTCTCTTCTCGATGTATGCCATAGTCAGGCCCTCCAAAAGGTGAGGGGGGCGGCGCTGGCTGGTATGATCTGGGTATCCATTGGCGGCCTCCTGTCAGGTTTGCCGGTGGTAGGGTCGGGCAGGTGTTGGCGCACCTCTCGGCCTGATCTCATTATGCGACTACACACAAAAAACCGCAACAACGGATATACTATCCGTTGACCATTCAACCTATCGAATTGTTTTTACTGGTTTCTGGTCCCGAGCATCGGCGATATGGGGGAATAATGGGGGAATCGACCTCCAGAATTGCCCTCGATGCAGGTCTCTTGGGACAAGCTTCGTCTCGCCGGTTGTTGTGGGCAATTCCCCCAAATTTCCCCCACGGCCAAAAGAAAAGGCCCCAGCATTTCTGCTAGAGCCTTGATTTTACTTGGCTGGGGGACGTGGATTCGAACCACGGTTAGCGGAGTCAGAGTCCGCTGTCCTACCGCTAGACGATCCCCCAATCGAGCGCGAAAGCATACTGGTTGGCCCGGCTTCCTGTCAAATTCCGGCATCGGATTCTCGACAAGCGGCGACTGTCTATGGCGCTGCCGCATCGGTATACTTTTGACCTTCCAACGCAAAGCCCAGGGGAATTTCGATGAAGCGGGATCTCGCATGAACCGCCCGGCAATCATGCAAACCTTGCAAGTCCGCGTGCCCAAGCTGCTGGCGATCTACGCCTTTGGTAGCCGCATCAGCGGCACGGCAGGGCCGGACAGTGACCTGGATCTGGCCGTGCTGGTGGAGGGCTATGCTGATCCTCTGACCTTGTTTGAGCTGGCGGGAGACTTATCCGATGTGGCGGGCTGCGCAGTCGATCTGCTCGACCTACGTGCGGCTTCTACCGTCCTGCAATACCAGATCCTCAGCACCGGCCAGCGCTGGTGGACCAAGGATGCCCAAGCAGCCTTGTTCGAGGCCGCCGTGCTCAGTGAAAAAACCGCACTGGACGCCGCCCGCGCCGGGCTGCTGGCGGATATTCGCCAAAGAGGAACCGTTTATGGCCGATGACGTGTTACTGAACAAGGCCGCAATCATCGAGCGCTGTGTGGTGCGGGCTCGGGAAGAATACACTGCCGACCCCGCCACCTTCGCCAGCAATTTCACCCGCCAGGATGCCGCTATCCTGAACATCCAACGTGCCTGCGAAGCGGCGCTGGACATGGGCCAGCACCTGATTCGCCGCGAACGGTTGGGCGTACCCCAAAGCGCGCGCGATGTATTTGCGCTGCTGGCGCAAGGCGGCTGGATCGAGGCGGCGCTGGCTGACAGCCTCAAACGCATGGTTGGCTTTCGCAACATTGCCGTACATAGCTACCAGGAACTGCAACTCTCCATCACGATCAGCATCCTGGAAAAGCACCTGGACGAGTTTTTGCAGTTCAGCCAGACGGTCTTGCTGCACGACGCCACGCAGCCGGGGGAGTGACCATCCCCAACACTCGCCATTCCCAACGAACGTCACGGTTCAGCAGCAGGCAGCTTCCCCCGCTGCAAAATCTGGCAATCTGTGTCGTTTCGACTATTTAGACGTTCATGACATGGAAGGGGAGCATGAGCGTGGCAGATATTGGAACGAGGGAGGCGGCGGGGACGTGATCGCGAAGCACGGGCGGATGCGCGTCACAGCCATGGGTTTCACTCTGGTGGAACTCATGATCCTCATTGCCATCATGGCCATCGTAGCCGCCGTTGCCATTCCCCAGTTCAACATCTGGATGACCCGGGCGCGCATCCAAGGGGCTTCCGGACATCTGCAGCAGGATCTCGCCTGGGCGCAGGGCTACGCGATCCGGTCAGGATATCCCGTGCAGGTAACCATTCAAGGTAACCCCTGCTCCTGGACCATCACGCCAGCGGCTCCCAACGTCTCGCAGTCAGCACCTCAGATGCCGGCCACCTCCTTTGCCAGCCGTTACCCCAATACCGTCTGCAATGTTCTGACTGGCAGCACCTTCAGTATTACACCCACCGGGATGGTATACGGCTCGACAGGCACCGTCACCAGCGCCAACGTGACCTTTGGAACGGTGGGCACCAATGCGGCCTACTACGGCTACTGGCTGGTGCAGCTCAGCGGCGCCGGCAACCTGCGCAACTGCGCCACCGCGTCCTCCAACAGCAGCGTGTGTACCCTCCAATGAGCGCCAAGACGCACACCAGCCCAGCTCAGCAGATGAGCTCAGCCCAGCGTCAACAGGGGCTGACCCTGATTGAAGCGATGGTCGCCCTCGTCATCTTTGCCATTGGCTCCCTGGGAATCATTGGCCTCTTTCTGAACAGTTTCAGTATGTCGGCACAAAACCAGAACCTCACCTCCGGCTTCGAGATCGCTCAGAGTGCTGTAGGCGTGTTACGAGCCAATGGGGCGAATGCCTTGAATCTGAATGGCGCCACCGCGAGCGCCACTTCAGCCAGTAACTCCTTGCTGGCACCGGTGTCTTCGGTAATGAGTGCCTATGGGATGCCACTGCAGGCGACCGTTTCGATCACCGCAAGCGCCATGAGTGGCGCCAGCCAGTGCCCCTGCAATGCTTCGGTGATAGTGAGCTGGGGTAATGGCGCCAGCTATCAAACCCAAACCATCGTGGGATACTGATATGAGAGCGACCAAGGAATTCCTTGCAAGCAAAGCAGATCGCCAGTTCGGTCTCTCACTGGTCGAACTGTTGGTGGCGCTGGCGGTGGTGGGCCTGCTCTCCACGGCGATCTTCAGCTTCTTTTTACACACCAGCCAGGGCGTCAGCCAGCAATCCGCCAATGGCGAGATGTGGCAACGGGGCCGTAATGCCATGGCCATCATGCGCCAGGCCATCGAGTCGGCGGGCTACGGGCTGCC